>JBKHWY010000139.1:0-9479 GCA_046566285.1 Gammaproteobacteria bacterium
GATCTTGGCGGTAATGACCGTGTCATCGATGTATTCGCCCGTGCCTTCCCGGGTCTTGGTGGGCGCGCAGGCAGCCAGCCCGGCAATCAGGACGCTTGCAAGAAGGGTTCTGGAAAACGATGCGGTTCGCATGGCAGTGCTCCGATGGTTGACGTTGACGGTTTTATTGTCGCGTCGAGGCGGCATCCGCGCTTGAGCCGTCTCAGGCGCCCAAGCGTGCGCCGATCCGTATCAACCGCGCTTGGGCGGCAGGGCAGCGGCCAGTGCGGCGCTGCCCGCCTTAGGTGGAATGAGGTCGCGTCCGATGATAAGGCGCACATCGGCTCGGGCCATGCCAGGCACCTCGACCGCCTTGGCCGCGCCGAAGCGGGCCGCCAGGCGCTCGGCCGCGTCACGGAACTCCGGCTGGTATTCGACACGGGTGTGCTGCACGCCGAAGCCTTTCTGATTGCTCAGCCGGACCACTTGCAAGGTGTCGCCACCGACGCTGCCCGCCAGTGAACGCGCCATGCCGGTCACGCCATTGCCGTTGCGAATTTCCAGCAAGGTGCGGGCGCCCGCAGCGTCGGCGCCAGCCTGCACCGGCACCGACGCGGCCGGCGCCACGGTTGACGTACGCCCCACAGTGCGCGCGGCCACGCGCTTCATGACGAACAGGCCGCTCCCGGCGGACTCGATGCGGGTTGCGGCGATGCCGCCCTCCTCGGCTTCCGGCGCGGCGGCGACCGCATGGTCGATGGCTGCGACCCCGGCCTTGGGCGCCAGCGCGTAGTCGGCGCGGAAATCGTGCTGCTGCAAGGCGGCCGCCTGCTTGTACATCAGCGCGGCGCGCTCGTGCTGGCCCAGCTTTTCCAGCGCGCTGCCCAGGTGCTTCCAGGCGCGGTGGTTGAGCGGATCGAGCACGCAGGCTTTTTCCAGCGCGGCCAGCGCCGCATGGTAATCCCCGTTGAGGAAGTGGGCGTAGCCCAGGTTACTGAACAGGAAGGCGTTGGCCGGTCCGCTGTCGCCCGCCGCCGATTGCGTCAGCGCTTCCCACAGCGCGATCGCCTTGGCGAATTCGCCTTGCTCGGCGTACAGCGTGGCCAACCCATTGCGCGCGTTGACGTGCTGCGGCAGCAGGGCCAGGGCCGCCTCGTAGGCTTCCACGGCCCGGTCCAAATGCTGGGCCAGGTGCTGGCTGCGTCCGGCCAGATAGGCTTCGTCGGCACTGGCAAATGCCAGGACGGGCGCCGGGGGCGCCGTGCGCTGGCCGTCCGCGCAGCCCAGCAGGGCGGCTGCCGCGCCGATGATCGACAAGAACCTGAACGTGGACCGCATGCCTGCCTCCTGTGATGGAAAAGGATAGTGAAGCAAAATGATGGTGAAGCCGAATTGAACTTACCGCCGGATCAGCTGCCGCCCAGTTTGCTCATGGCCTGGCCCAGCTGGATGACCGCCGGTCCCGCCAGCACGACCAAAAGGGTCGGGAAGATGAAGAAGATCAGCGGGAACAGCAGCTTCAGGGCGATCTTCGCGGCGGCTTCCTCGGCCAGCAGGCGGCGCTTGGTGCGCAGGTTGTCGGAATGGACCCGTAGCGAGGTGCCCATGCTGGTGCCGAAGCGCTCGGACTGGATCATCATCGCCACCAGCGTGTCGACGTCTTCCACGCCGCTGCGCAGGGCGAAGTTGCGCAGCGCGCGCTCCTTGGTAAAGCCGGCCCGCACTTCCATCAGCACCAGTTGCAGTTCTTGCGCCAGTACCAGGCTCTTGACGTGGATCTCGCCGGCCACCTTGATGAGCGCGCGCTCCAGGCTCAGGCCCGCTTCCACGCACACGGTCAGCAGGTCGAGCGCATCGGGGATGGTTTCGAAGATCTCGCGCTGGCGCCGGCGCGCGATGTGTTCCAGTACCAGGTTGGGAATGTAGTAGCCGATGGCGGCGGAGAGAAGCAGCCACATCATGAATTGCTGGCCGCCCAGCACCGGCACCAGTTGCGTCAACAGCAGGCCGACAATCGCAGGCAGGCCCAGTGCCAGCACGGTCTTGGAGGCGAAATACAGGGTCGCGGCCGAGCGCGTGCGCCAGCCCGCATTCATGAAGCGGGTGCGCAGGGGCGACTGCTCCCAGCCCTCTTCCGGCAGCGACAATTTGCTGAATGGCTGGGCGACCTTGACGACCGTCTCGACCCAGCCATTGCTGTCCAGTGAAGTGGGCTGCTCGGGGTCGCCGCGGAAGCTGGCCACCCGTTCGCGCACATAGCCAGGTGAAAACGCCGCCATGGCCAGCAGGGCGATGCCGCCCACCACGGCGAAAACGATCAGCAGGAATACGACATGCGCAGCGGTCATGGCGCTCTCCTAGACGTGAATGTGAACCACGCGGCGGATCCAGAACACGCCGATAACGATCAGGCCAGCCGAACACCACAGCATCTGGATGCCGAACGGATCGGTCCAGAGCACGCTGATGTAGTTGGGGTTGGCCACGCTCATGAATGCCAGCGCGCAGAAAGGCAACAGGCCCAGGATCCAGGCCGACATGCGCCCTTCGGCCGACAGCACGCGCACCTTGCCGATCAGTTTCAGGCGCTCGCGGATGATGTAGCTGATGCTGCTGAGGATCTCGGCCAGGTTGCCGCCCGACTCGCGCTGGATCACCACCGCGATGACCAGGTAGCGCAGGTCGGTCAGGGGAATGCGCTCGGCCAGGTTGTACAGCGCTTCGTTGAGGGGCACGCCGTAGTTGATTTCCTGGTGGGTGGCGCGAAACTCGCCGCTCAGCGGTTCGGGCAGCTCGTTGCCGACCATTTGCATCACGTTCCCGAACGAGTGGCCGGCGCGCATGGCGCGCGACAAAAAGTCGGCCGCTTCGGGCAGCTGCTGTTCGATCTTGATCAGGCGGGCCTTGCGCGCGCGCAGCAGCAGCACGTAGGGAACGTGGGTGAACATGATCAGCACGACGCACTGGGCCAGCAGCGGAACGGGGCGGGTCTGCAACAGCAGCAGGGCCACCACGAAGGCGGCCAGCGAAGCGCCCAGGAATTGCGCGACCGACCAGCGCGCGCCCGCCTGCAGCAGCTTGCGGTCGAGCGCATGGGCCAGCCGCTGCTTGTGCAGGAAGGCGTCGAACCACGGATGGCGGCTGTAGGGGCGCTGCTTGAGGATCGAAATGGTCTCGTCGCGTCCATTCTCGCCGGTGGACATCAGCCGCAGCCGGCGCGCGATGCGGCGCGCTTCGGTGCCGTGGGTGCCGGTCCACCACAGGTAGATGCCTTCGATCGCCAGGATCACCGCGGCGAACAGCAATACGGCAAAGCCATAGAAGATTGCGTCCATGTCGGCTCCTTGGACTTACTCGTAGATGCGGCTGGGATCGAAAGCGGAGTCGGGCACCGGGGCGCCGAACAGCCGCAGGCGGTCGGCAAAGCGCGGACGCACGCCGGTGGCGCAGAAGTGGCCCATGACCTTGCCGTCCGCCGCGACGCCAGTCTGGTTGAAGCGGAAGATCTCCTGCATGGCGATCACTTCGCCTTCCATCCCGGTGATTTCCTGCATGCTGACCAGCTTGCGCGCGCCATCGGTCAGGCGGGTCACCTGTAGCACCACCGTCACGGCGGAGGCGATCTGCTGCCGGGTCGCGCGCGGGGTCAGCGACACGCCGGCCATGCCGACCATGTTCTCCAGCCGCGCCAGGGCGTCGCGCGGGGTGTTCGAGTGGATCGTCGCCAGCGACCCTTCGTGGCCGGTGTTCATGGCCTGCAGCATGTCGAGTGCTTCGGCGCCGCGCACCTCGCCCAGGATGATGCGGTCCGGGCGCATGCGCAGCGCGTTGCGCACCAGCGCGCGCTGCGACACTTCGCCCTTGCCTTCGATGTTGGCGGGGCGGGTTTCCAGCCGCACCACGTGGGGCTGGCGCATCTGCAGCTCGGCCGCGTCCTCGATGGTGACGATGCGCTCGCTGGGCGGAATGAAGCCGGACAGCACGTTGAGCATCGTCGTCTTGCCGCTGCCGGTGCCGCCCGAGACCAGGATGTTGATCTTGGCGTGGCCCAGCGACTGCAGCACCTGCACCATCGGCGGCGTCATGCTCTTGTAGGTCAGCAGGTTTTCCACCGTCAGCGGCGTGGCCGAAAAGCGCCGGATCGACAGGATGGGGCCATCCACCGCCAGCGGCGGGATGATCGCGTTCACGCGCGAGCCGTCGGGCAGGCGCGCGTCGACCATGGGACTGGATTCATCGACCCGACGGCCTACGCGCGAGACGATCTTCTCGATGATCTTCATCAAGTGCTCGTTGTCGTGGAAGGTAATCGGCGTCAGTTCCAGCTTGCCGCGCCGCTCGACGTAGACCTTGCTGGCCGTGTTGACCAGGATGTCGGAGACGGTGGGGTCGCCCAGCAGCGGCTCGAGCGGGCCGAAACCCAGCATCTCGTGCTGGATATCGAGCACCAGGTTATGCCGTTCGTGCTGGTTGAGGACGATGCGCTCTTCCTCGATGATGCGCTGGATGAGCAGCGCCAGCTCGTGCTTGAACTGTTCGGCCGTCAGCCGCTTCAGGCGCTCCAGGTCGATCCGGTCGAGGATCAGCTGGTGCATGGTCTTCTTCAGTTCCTGGTAGGCCTGCTGGGCCACTTCGGGCGTCATCGCACTGGCCGACCGGGCGTCGTCGCCCGCGCTGAGTCTTTCACGTAGCGTCATGAACGGCTCCTTTATTGATCGGTGGGGCTACGGCCGAACAGGCGGTCGAACAGTCCCTTGCTGTCGGGGACGCGCCGCTCGGTCACCAGTTCGACCAGCTCGGCCAGGCTGCGCGAGACCGGCGCCGAGCGCGCCAGCTGCAGCACCGGCACGCCCTGGTTGACCGAGTCGGTGACGGCCACGTAGTCGTTCGGGACGGTGTGCATGACTTCCGCGCCGAGGGCATTCTGCAAGTCCTGCAGGCGCAGCTTGCCGCCCTGCTCGTAGCGGTTGACGATCAGGCGGGTATGCTCGATCGGGTAGCCGAGCGAGCGGAAGATATCGAGCAGGCGGCGGCCGTCGCGAATGTCGGGCAGGCCCAGTTGCAGAACCGGGTACAGGGCATCCAAGCTGTCGAGCGCGCGCAGCGAGATGGCATCGATCTGGCGGCCGACATCGAGCACGATGTAGTCATAGTTGCTGCGCGCCACCCGCAGGATCGCATCCATGTGCTCGGCCTTGAGGCTGACCGCGTGGGCCGGGTCGTCGGCTGCGGCGAGGATGCCGAAGCCCGGGGTGATGTGGACCAGGCAGGACTCCAGGAAGGCCGCGTCGAGCCGGGCGATCTGGTTGCACACGTGCGACAGCGTCATCACCGGCTTCTGGTCGGAGACGTACAGCGTGGCGTCGCCGAACTGACCGTGCAGGTCGATCAGCAGCACCTTCTTGTTGGCCAGGGTCGCCAGCGCATAGCCGAAATTGGTGGACAGGAAGGTGGCGCCGCTGCCGCCCTTGCAGGAAATGAAGGCCAGCACCTTGCCGTCGCGCATGGCGGCCAGCCCGCTGGTGGCAGCCAGCCGGTCCATGGCCTCGTGGAAGGCACGGTGCACCAGCGGCAGCTGCAGCACTTCGCGCACGCCGGCGCGCATGGCGCGGATCAGGAGCTCCTGCTGGTGGCCGCGCGTGAGGAGCACGAAATTGGCCGATGCGTAGTGCTTGGCCAGGCGCTCGAGCAGGTCGGCGTCGGCCGGTTCGAATTCGCTCGCGTCGATGATCACCAGCGCGGGCGCTTCGGGTGACAGCCGGTCGAGCGCCTCGCGCAGGGTCGCGCGCGTGGCCACTAGATTTAACGGCGGCACCCGCGCCGCACCCTGCGACGCAATTTCCGCGTGCAGCAAAGTGTCGCGTGTGATGAGTAGGGATTTCATTGTTGTCCTCGTCGATGGGCAGCCTTGCGCGGCCTCGCTGGCACACACCTTGCCGCGCGCGCTGCCCGGTCCTCCAGGAAAGCAGGCTTACTTTTTACCGGTCGTCATCGGCGCTTCGGTTCCGGCGGGCGTCTCGTAGCTGGACTGATAGTGCCTCTGGATCGCGGTGGCGCTGCGTCCATCGATGCCGATGACGGCGCGGGTGTCGCTGGCCGCCTGCGGGTTGAGCAGCTGCGCGGCCACCGCCGTGCGCATCGAGGTGCCGAACTGCTGGTCCAGCAAGGGGGTGGTCTGTACACAGGCGCTCAGCGCCAGCACCAGGCCGGTTGACAACGCAAGTAGTCGAATGGCTTTCATGGCGCTCTCCTATTTCAGTTCGAACCCGGCATTGGTAGCGGCCCCCCGGCCGGCTGGGCTTGGGGCGGCGGCGGCGGCCTGTGCGGCGGCGGTCGCCGCATTGACGCCTTCCAGCCGCCCGCCCAGCAGCATCTCGGCCCGTCCCGGCGGCGCGACGCGGTCGGTCGGCAGCGTGTAATTGGCCGGCAGTGGCTTGACCAGGTGGGCGGTCACGACAAACACCAGTTCGGTGCGATCCTGCTGGTAGTCGGTGCTGCGAAACAGCGCGCCCAGCACCGGCACTTCACCCAGCACCGGCAAGCCTTTCAGGCTGCTGACCATGTTGTTCTTGATGAGTCCACCGATGGCGAAACTCTGGCCGTCATACAGCTGCACCGTGGTGCTGGCGCGCCGCGAAGTGATCAGGGGGAGGATGGCGGCGCCCGTGAACCCTGCGGCGGAGATGCCGATGCCTTCGCGCGAGATCTCCGACACTTCCGGCGCCACGCGCAGGTTGATGCGCCCGCCAGCCAGCACAGTCGGCGTGAACTTCAGGCCGACACCGAATTCCTTTTCTTCCAGGGTGACCTTGTTGTTGTCCTGGGCCACCGGGATGAAGATCTTGCCGCCGGCCAGGAAACTGCCTTCCTGACCGCTGATGGCCATGACGTTGGGCTCGGCCAGGATGCGCACCAGGCCATCTTGCTTGCTAGCGTCCGCGCGCAGGCGGTTGCCGTTCGATTTGGTGGCGTCCAACGCCGCGGTCGGACCGGTCAGGAAGTTTGACAGCAGCGTCGCGGCCCAGCTGCCCGACGAGAAGCGCCAGGTCAGCCCGCCTTCCAGGCGCTCCAACAGGCTTTTCGACACTTCGGCAATCTTCACTTCCAGCAGCACCTGCTGGGGCGCCGCCACGGCCAGCATGTTGACCACCCGTTCATCGGGCGGGTACTTGACCTTGTTGGTCGACTGGCTCGATTCCGCCGGGCCGGCATCGTCGCCTTTTTTCAGCAGCGCGTGCAAAGGCTGGTGCATGAACTTGACCGCCAGATCGAAGGCGCGCTGGGCGGTTTCGCCATCGCTGACGACACCGGTGAGCACCACCGATTCGGAGGCCGGGGTGACCTTGATATCCTTCTCGTCGGGCAGGGCAGCGGCCAGCGCGGCCTGCAAGCCCGATACGTCCATCTGCACGGTCAATTCGACCACGCTGCAGCTGCCGCTCTTGCCCTGGATGATCATGTTGGTGGTGCCGACGTCCACGCCCAGCAGATACAGGGTGTCGGGCGACACCAGCATGGCCTGCACCACGGTGGCGTCGCCCACGCTGCGATGCACCACCGCCTCGGGCAGCCGCATCAGGCTGGACTTCCCGCGCGCGAGCGTCAGCTGGGCTGGACGCGCCGCTTCCCCGGTGCAGCGCGGTCCGGTTTCGTTACGCAGCGCCACCGGAACCGGCTGCGGGGCTGCCTGGCCGGCGCGCACCTTCAGCGGTTTCGGCTGCGGCACGGCGGCGCTGGTGGCCGGTTCGGCGTACGCCAGGCACTGCGCGGCGGCCAGCGTGATACCCAGTACACGCCCGGTGCGTGTGCTCATGCGGAATGGGGTCTTCACAGCGGGGGTCTTCACAGCGAGGGTCTTCATAGCGGCTATCCCAAAAGAAGAAGCGTTGAAATCAGAAGCACTCTTGCGACACGTGGAGGCCATTGAGCACGCTGACACAATCGCGCTTGACCTGGGCGACGGCCGGGGTGGCCGCCGGGCCCGCCGGACGGGGGCGCGGCGCGGCACGCTTGGCCGGCGCGGCGGCGACCTTCACCGGTTCCGGGGCTTTTTCGTCGAGCAGGGTCCGCTTGGTCGCGCCGGCGGTATCGGGCAGGGTCTGGTCGACCTGGTTGCGCAGCGCCAGCGACAGGGTGCCGACCCCGCGCGCCAAATCCAGGTGCTCGGCCTGCTCGGGGGTCACTTCCAGCGTGACGGCATTGACAACCTTCGGCTTGGTCTCGTCGCGGCTGACTTCCTGCGCCACGGCCAGTACCAGGATGCGTTCCAGGACGATTTTCGAGACATGCAGCGCGCCGCGTGCCATGCGCGCATCGTTCTCGTTCGGATCGCGCTCGGTGTGCACGATCACGTCCACATAATTGCCGGGCAAGGCAAAGCCGGCCACCCCGATCACATCGTTGACGCGCACGGTGATGGCGCGCTTGCCTTCGCTGATCAGGGCCGACAAGCCGCCCATGGTGCCGGGTGGCGCCAGCTTGGCTTCGCTCAGCACTTCGCCTTTCACCACGTTCACCTTGAGCACCCGCTCGGCCAACTGGGCCGGGTCGTGGAAGGCGTCGGCGGGCACGTCGGCGGCGGGACGGTCGACCAGCGTGAGCAGGTCGGCCGACAGGCGCTGGCCACGGCTTACTTCGGCCGTGACCACCACGACTTTGGTCGGCTTGGCTTCCTTGTGCCCCAACAGCCAGCGGGAAGCCAGGATCACGGCGGCAATCCCGAACAGGATGGCCACGCCGAGCATGACGAATGCACGCTTGTTCTTCATGATATTTTCTCCAGCAAGGGATCAGCGCAGGCGGTGAAATAGGGAACCGGTGTATGAGCCGGGGCCGGCGTGCCGCTGCTCGTGCCGGCGAACATGCTTACCCAGGCTTGCTCGAGGGCGGGCACGGATAGGCGCGGCGCCGTGCCGGCAAAGCTGGCAAAGTCGAGGATGCGGCCCAGCAGCTCGGCCGGATAACAGGCCAGCAGCGGCCGGCAGGCGGGGCGGTGCAGCCGTGCGAGCAGGTGGTCCAGCACCTCGTCGTCCGGGGCAAAGCCGGCCGCGCGGCACTGGCGCCGGAACAGGCTGCGGTAGCTGGGCTCGTCCAACGCACCGACCTCGATCTTGTAGCCGACCCGGCGCATGGACGCTTCGTCGAGCAGCAGATGCGGCGCGATATTGCTGGCAAATAGCAGGGTCACGTCGAACGGCACGCTGAGCTGCTGGCCGCCTTCCATGGTCAGGTAATCGGTGCCGCTGTCGAGCGGGCCGGTGAAGCGGTTGAGCAGCTCCGAAGCGGGCACGCGCTGGCGCCCGAAATCGTCGATCAACAAGATGCCGTTGTTGGCCAGCAGATGGGGCGGCGCCTGGTACACACCGCCGGCCTGGTCGCGGCGCAGCTCCTCGGCCTCGGGCTGACGCGGTACCTGCTGCGGCTGCCCGCGGTCACCGCGCTGACCCGCGCCGAGATCGAGGAGACGCTGACCCCGGCGATCCGCGCGGATCGCCGGGGTC
>JBKHWY010000140.1:0-9475 GCA_046566285.1 Gammaproteobacteria bacterium
AGATGCTGCGCACGTTCAGGTTCATGACCTTGTCCCAGGCCTCCAGCGGGTAGTCCTCGGCCGGCGCACCCCAGCTGGCGCCGGCGTTGTTGATCAGGATGTCGATCTGGCCCAGGCGGCGCAGGGCTTCATCGACCATCGGCGCCACCTGCGCGGCATCGGCCAGGTCGGCCGCAATCGCGCTGGCGTCGATGCCGCGCGCGGCCAGGTGGGCGCAGGCGGCGTCGAGTTCAGCCTGTTTGCGGCTGACCAGTACCAGGCGCGCGCCCTGCTGGCCCAGCGCCTCGGCCATCTGCAGGCCAAGGCCACGCGAGCCGCCGGTCACCAGCGCACGCCTGCCCTTCAGGGAAAACAGTTCGGCCGGACTGCGCATGGTTCAGACTTCGTAGTCCATGCACTGGCGCTCCGAACGGATCGCCGCGATGAAAGGCTTGACGGCCACGTGCTGGGGATGCTCCAGGTAGGCATCGAGCGCCGCGCGGTCGGTGAACTCGGAATACAGCACGGCGTCGTAGGTGGCTTCCAGGCCGGGCTGGGCCAGCGCGACCTCGAACTTGAGCGTGCCCGGCGAGAGCGTGGCGCAGGCGTCCAGGCGGCGTTTCAACTCCAGCGCATTGGCGGCGCGGTCGGCGCCTTCGGCCTGGTCCTTCAGCTTCCACATGACGATGTGCTTGATCATGGAGGGTGTCCTTCCTTTCTATTCAAAGACAGGCAGCATACCCCTTGGCGGCCGCCTTGACCATGCAAGAATGGCATTACAATGTCGGCTTCACCATTCCATGGAGCCCGCATGCACGTCGCCTTCGAAACGCCGGACCAGCCGGAAGTCATCGCCCTGATCGGCGAACTGGACGCCTATCTGTACGCGCTCTACCCGGCCGAAAGCGTGTACGCGCTCGACATCAGCGCCCTCCTGCAGCCCAATGTGCTGTTCGCGGTCGCGCGCGACGGCGAGGGGAAGGCGGTCGGCTGCGCCGCGATGGTCATCAACGACGGCTACGGAGAATTGAAGCGCATGTTCGTCAAGCCGGCCGCGCGCGGCCTGGGCGCGGCGCGCCGGGTGCTGGGGCTGCTGGAAGCCGAGGCGGCCGCGCGCGGGCTGGCCCGGCTGGCACTGGAAACCGGTCCCGCCCAGCAGGAAGCGCTGGCGCTGTACGAAGGCAATGGTTACACGCGCTGCGAACGCTTCGGCGACTATCCTGACGATCCTTACAGTATCTACATGCACAAGCCACTGGGAAAACCGACTGTCACGTAAGTTTTGTGTAAGTTTAGAGCAAGCATCGCGTAAGTTTGGCAGTTCACACTCCGTGTCAGCCGAGTCATACATCGGCACCGACGAAGTCAACAATAGAGACACGGAGACAGCAATGGCAACCACCCCTGGCATGACCGCCGACGGACGCAAGGCAGCAGCCGCGTCCCAGGGCATCACGAAGGAAGAGCGGAAAGTTATTTTCGCCTCTTCCCTGGGTACCGTTTTTGAATGGTACGACTTCTACCTGTACGGCTCGCTGGCCGCCATCATCGCGAAGCAGTTCTTCGTGGGCGACCCGACCACGACCTTCATCTTCGCGCTGCTCGCGTTCGCAGCCGGCTTCATCGTGCGTCCCTTCGGCGCGCTGGTGTTCGGCCGCCTGGGCGACATGATCGGCCGTAAGTACACCTTCCTCGTGACCATCCTGATCATGGGCGCGTCGACCTTCATCGTCGGCCTGTTGCCAAGCTATGCCTCGATCGGCATTGCCGCTCCGATCATCCTGGTCACGCTGCGTATCCTCCAGGGCCTGGCCCTGGGCGGAGAGTACGGCGGCGCCGCCACCTACGTCGCCGAGCACGCTCCAGAGGGCAAGCGCGGCTTCTTCACTTCGTGGATCCAGACCACCGCGACCATGGGCCTGTTCCTGTCGCTGCTGGTGATCCTGGGCGTGCGTACCGCGCTGGGCGAATCGGAATTCGAAGCCTGGGGCTGGCGCGTGCCGTTCCTGGTCTCGGTGCTGCTCCTGGGCGTGTCGGTGTGGATCCGCCTGTCGATGAACGAGTCGCCCGCCTTCGTCAAGATGAAGTCGGAAGGCAAGACCTCGAAAGCACCGCTGTCGGAAGCCTTCCTGCAGCCGCGTAACGCCAAGATCGCCATCCTCGCGCTGGTGGGCCTGACCATGGGCCAGGCCGTGGTGTGGTACACCGGCCAGTTCTACGCCCTGTTCTTCCTGACCCAGACGCTGAAAGTGGACGGCGCCACCGCCAACATCATGATCGCCATCGCCCTGCTGCTGGCGACGCCCTTCTTCATCGTGTTCGGCACCCTGTCGGACCGCATCGGCCGCAAGTTCATCATCCTGGGCGGCTGCCTGATCGCCGCGCTGACCTACTTCCCGATCTTCGGCGCCCTGACCCACTTCGCCAACCCGGGCCTGGAAGCAGCCCTGAAAAGCTCGCCCGTGACCGTGGTTGCCGACCCGGCCACCTGCCACTTCCAGTTCAACCTGACCGGCACCAAGAAGTTCCCATCGTCGTGCGACATCGCCACCGGCATGCTGACCGCCGCGTCGGTGAGCTATACGAAAGTCGATGCGCCGGCCGGCACCGTGGCCACCATCAACGTGGGCGACAAGATCATCACCACCTTTGACGCCATCATGGACGCCGCCGGCCTGAACTTCAGCGCCGAAAGCAAGGCCAAGGAAAAGGCGCTGAAGACCGAAGTGGGCGCCGCCATCAAGGCCGCCGGCTACCCGGCCAAGGCCGATCCGGAAGCCATCAACAAGCCGATGGTCGTGCTGCTGCTGTTCATCCTGGTGCTGTACGTGACCATGGTGTACGGCCCGATTGCCGCCATGCTGGTGGAGATGTTCCCGACCCGTATCCGCTACACCTCGATGTCCCTGCCCTACCACATCGGTAACGGCTGGTTCGGCGGCCTGCTGCCCACCACCTCGTTCGCTCTGGTGGCGTTCAAGGGCGACATCTATTACGGCCTGTGGTACCCCATCATCGTGGCCCTGATCACGGTGGCGATCGGTACCCTGTTCGTGAAGGAAACCAAGAACAACGACATCTACGCCGCCGATTGATGGTTGCCTGAAGTCTGAGTCCGAGGACAAGAAATGCCGCTAGCGATAGCGGCATTTTTTTTGAAGGGTGGCCGATAGCCCCCTTTCAAGCCTGGTTGAAGCGCCCGTGCTCGCCCGCCAGGCGCACCAGCAGGGGCGCCGGCACCCAGGCCTCGCCATGCCAGCCGCCGGCAAAGCGCTCGATCGCCGCCAGCACCGCCGGCAAGCCGACGGTATCGGCGTAGAACATCGGCCCGCCCCGGTGCAGCGGAAAGCCATAGCCGGTCAGGTACACCATGTCGATGTCCGAGGCCCGCAGCGCGATGCCTTCCTCCAGGATGCGCGCCCCTTCGTTGACCAGCGCGTACACCAGCCGCTCGACGATCTCCGCGTCGCCGATCGGGCGCCGCGCCACCCCGAGACTGGCCGCATGGCGCTCGATCATCTGCTCGACCACGGGCGATGGACGGGCCGTGCGATCGCCCGCTGCGTAGTCGTACCAGCCCGCCCCGCTCTTCTGCCCGAAGCGCTTCATCTCGCACAGCAGGTCGGCCGTCTTCGAATACACGATGTGCGGCGCTTCTTGCGCACGGCGCTGGCGGATCGCCCAGCCGATGTCGTTGCCGGCCAAATCCGACATGCGGAACGGCCCCATCGCAAAGCCGAAGGCTTCGATGGCCCGGTCCACCTGCTGGGGAGTACAACCTTCTTCCAGCAGGAAGCCGGCCTGGCGCAGGTATTGTTCGATCATGCGGTTGCCGATGAAGCCGTCGCACACGCCGGACACCACGGCCGTCTTGCGCAGCGTCTTCGCCAGCGCCATGCTGGTGGCCAGCACCTCCGGCGCGGTATGCGCGCCACGCACCACTTCCAGCAGCTTCATCACGTGGGCGGGGCTGAAGAAGTGCAGGCCGACCACGTCCTGCGCGCGCGTTGTGAACGCGGCGATGCGGTTGACGTCCAGCGTGGAGGTATTGGTGGCCAGGATGGCGCCCGGCTTGAGCACGGCATCCAACTGACGGAACACGGCTTCCTTCACGCCCAGGTCTTCGAACACGGCTTCGACGGCCAGATCCACCTCGCCCAAGGCATCGAAGGCCAGGGTCCCGGTGACGCGTCCCAGCTGCTCGGCCGCCTGCTGCGCAGTCAGCTTGCCCTTGGCCTGGGCGCCCTCGACCAGCTGGCGGATCGCCGCCAGGCCCTTGTCGAGCGCGTCCTGGCGGGTGTCGAGCAGCACGACGGGAATGCCCGCGCTGGCAAAAGCCAGTGCGATGCCGCTGCCCATGGTGCCGGCGCCCACCACGCCGACGCTGCGGATTGGGCGCACCGGCGTGTCGGCCGGCACGTCGGGGATCTTGCCGGCCTGGCGTTCGGCGAAGAAGGCATGGCGCAGGGCTTTTGATTCCGTCGTGCCAATCAGGTGCATGAAGCGCTCGCGCTCGAAGCGCATGCCTTCTTCAAACGGCAGGGTGACCGAGGCGGCCACCGTGGCGACGCACTCCAGCGGCGCCGGGAACGGTCCGGCCTGGGCGGCGACGCGTTCGCGCGCCTGCGCCAGATAGGCTTCTGCGTCCGGGTGCTGCACCCGCCGGTCACGCACGCGCGGCAGCGGGCGCACGGTGGCGACTTCGTTGGCAAACGCCACGGCCTGCTCGACCAGGTCGGCGCCCGCGTCGAACACCCGGTCGAACAGGGTCCCGGCCAGCTTCTCCGACTTGACCGGCGCGCCGCTGACGATCATGTCGAGGGCCGCCTCCAGCCCGAGCACGCGCGGCAGGCGCTGGGTGCCGCCCGCACCGGGCAAGAGGCCAATCTTCACCTCGGGCAGGGCCACCTGCGCGCCCGGCACGGCCACGCGGTAGTGGCAGCCCAGGGACAGCTCCAGCCCACCGCCCATGCAGACGCTGTGGATGGCGGCCACCACCGGCTTGCTGGCTCCTTCGGCGGTGGCGATCAGGGTATGCAGGGTGGGCTCGGCCAGCGCCTTGGGCGAATTGAATTCGCGGATATCCGCGCCACCGGAAAACGCCTTGCCGGCGCCGGTGATGACGATGGCGCGCACGCCGGCGTCGGCTTCGGCGCGGTGAATGGCGTCCACGGTGGCGGTGCGGGTGACGAAACCGAGCCCGTTGACGGGCGGATTGTTCAGGGTGATGACGGCCACGCTGTCCCGGACCGTGTATTCAGCGCTCATGGAATGCCTCGATGGTGTGTTGGCGACCTGCCAACTATACCCCAGTGGCCCCCCAGTGGCGCGCGGGCTCAAGACCGTGCGCGCCGCCTATCGCGTCGCCCCCTGGCGGCGGGCCGGTCTACAATCGGTTGATCGAGTAAAATGACAACAAGACTTTGTTTATGACTTCCACTGGACCCGCCATCAGCGCAGCCGATCTTCCGTTTGACAATTCCTTCGCTGAGTTGCCGCCGGCCTTCTACACCCGCCTCATGCCAACGCCCCTGGCCGAGCCCTACTTCGTGGCCGCCAGCAGCCGCGCCGCGCAACTGGTCGGCATCGATCCGGCCCGGTTGAGCCAGGGCGATTTCGTCTCCACCTTCACCGGCAATGCCGTGGCATCCCGCTCCCAGCCGCTGGCGGCCGTGTATTCCGGCCACCAGTTCGGCGTGTGGGCCGGCCAATTGGGGGACGGGCGCGCCATCCTGCTGGGCGACCTGCCCGCCGCCGACGGCCGCATGGAGCTGCAGCTGAAAGGCGCCGGCAAGACGCCCTACTCGCGCATGGGCGACGGGCGCGCGGTGCTGCGCTCCTCCATTCGCGAATTCCTGTGCTCGGAAGCGATGGCGGCCCTGGGCATTCCCACCACGCGCGCGCTGATGATCACCGGCTCGCAGCAGCGCGTGATGCGCGAAACCGTCGAGACCAGCGCGGTGGTGACGCGCATGGCGCCCAGTTTTGTCCGCTTCGGTTCGTTCGAGCACTGGTACTACCGCGACAAGCCGGACGAACTGCGGGTGCTGGCCGACTACGTCATCGCCAACTTCTATCCGGAGCTGAAGGACGAGGCCAAGCCGTACAAGGCGCTGGTGACGGAAGTGACGCGCCGTACCGCGCGCCTGGTGGCGCAGTGGCAGTCGGTCGGCTTCATGCATGGGGTGCTCAACACCGACAATATGTCGATCCTGGGCCTGACGCTTGACTATGGCCCGTTCGGTTTCATGGAAGCTTTCGACGTGCACCATATCTGCAACCACACCGACAGCCAGGGCCGCTATTCCTACGCCAACCAGCCCCAGGTCGGCCACTGGAACTGCCACGCGCTGGCGCAGGCGCTGCTGCCGCTGATCGGCGCCGTGGAGGACGCGCAGGAAGCGCTGGACGTGTACCAGGGCAGCTTCGGCAGCGCCATCGATGAGCTCATGCACGCCAAGCTGGGCCTGGCGGAATCCCTTGAAAACGACCGCGCCTTCATCGACGGAACCTATAAGCTTATGCACGAACACTCGGTCGACTTCACCCAGTTCTTCCGCAAGCTCGGCCAGCTCCAGTTGGCGCCAGAGGGCGATCTGGCCCAGGCCGACGCGATGCTGCGCGACCTGTTCATCGAGCGCGCCGCCTTCGATGCCTGGGCCGTGCAGTACCGCCAGCGCCTGCAGCAGGAGGCGCGCAGCGACGCCGAGCGCCGCGCCGCCATGAACCGGGTCAATCCGAAGTACGTGCTGCGCAATTACCTGGCGCAGGTGGCCATCGAAAAGGCGCAGAACCAGGATTATTCCGAAGTCGCACGCCTGCTGGCCGTGCTCGAGCATCCCTTCGACGAGCAGCCCGAGAACGAGCAGTACGCGGCCCTGCCGCCGGACTGGGCCAGCCACCTTGAAGTGAGCTGCTCGTCCTGACACCATAGCTCAACCCTACAGCGAGAATCAGCCATGACCGACACGACCAACGACCCGAATGGGGCAAGCCCGAATGAAGCAGGCGGCAAAGTGGTAAAGAGCGACGCCGAATGGCGCGCCATGCTCGACGCGATGCAGTACCAGGTGACCCGCCACGCGGCCACCGAACGCGCCTTCACCGGCAAGTACTGGGACCACCACGAGCACGGCATCTACACCTGCGTGTGCTGCAACACGCCCTTGTTTGCCTCCGACACCAAGTTCGATTCAGGCTGCGGCTGGCCCAGCTACTTCCGCGCGCTCGACCCGAAGAACGTGATCGAGAAGGTGGACCGCAGCCATGGTATGCTGCGCACCGAAATCATTTGCGCGGTCTGTGACGCGCACCTGGGCCACGTGTTCCCCGATGGTCCTCCGCCCACCGGCCTGCGCTACTGCATCAATTCCGCATCGCTGCGCTTCGAACCCACCAAATAAAAACGCCAACGACACGATGAAATTCCTGTTCGACTTTTTCCCCATCCTGCTGTTCTTCGCAGTCTTCCGGTACGCCGACGGCCATCAGCCATGGGCGCTTGGTCTGGTCAACAGCCACCTGTCCGGCATCGTGGCCGGCGGCGCCATCGCAGCGGACCAGGCGCCCGTCATGCTGGCCACCGTGGTGGCGATCATCGCCACCATCATCCAGATCGCCTGGGTCAAGCTCAAGGGACGCAAGGTGGACGGCATGCTGTGGGTGTCCTTCATCATCATCACCGTGTTCGGCGGGCTCACCGTCTACTTCCACGACGACACCTTCATCAAGTGGAAGCCGACCATCATCTACTGGGTGTTCGCGCTGGCCATGGCGATTGCCCAATTCGGCTTTCGCAAGAACCTGGTGCGCCAGGCCATGCAGGCGCAGCTGAAGCTCCCCGATCCCGTGTGGGACAAGGTCGGCTTGTCGTGGATGGTGTTCTTCGCCGTGCTGGGTGTGCTGAACCTCTTGATGGCCTTCGTGGTCTTCAAGGGCAACACCAGCGCCTGGGTCAGCTTCAAGGCCTTCGGCATCACCGCCATCGTGTTCGCCTTCATCGTGGTGCAGACGCTGTTCCTGTCGAAGTACATCGAGGTCGAGGAGAAGGCATGAGCACGGAGGGTATGGGCAAGGACGAGCGCATCGAACGCATTCGCAGCGCCCTCACGCAGACGCTGGCGCCGCGCGAGCTGGAAGTGACCGACGACTCGCACCTGCACGTCGGCCATGCCGGCGCCGCCTCGGGCGGCGGCCATTACAGCGTGCGGATCGTGTCCGAGCGCTTCGAGGGGCAGAGGCTCGTCATGCGACATCGACTGGTGTATGATTCCGTGCACGATATGATGAGGAGCGAGATCCATGCGCTGGCCATCACTGCTTTGGCGCCGTCCGAAGCATGAGTGCGCCATGGTTCAGATTGCTTTAAGAAATCTGTCGGACAATCGAAGCACAATTAAAGACCCGCTGTCCTCGTTAGGTGTGGCCCGCTGTGCCGGAATGGTAGGCGGAACACATTTAACGAGGGCAGCGCTTACAAAAACTAATCCAATCTAGTCCAAGCAACTCCCCTTTCAGGAACTCAACATGACTTTGAAGCCAGCTCGCTTGCTGTTAGCTCTGATCGCCTTTGCCGCTGCACCCGCGTTCGCGCAGAACCTTGCTGTCGTGAACGGCAAGGCCATTCCATCGTCGCGTGCCGATGCCATCGTCAAGCAAGCCGTGGCCCAGGGCCAGCAGCAGGATACGCCGGCCCTGCGGGCCCGTATCAAGGAAGAGCTGATCGCACGCGAAGTGCTGATGCAGGAAGCGCTCAAGCAGAACTTCGACAAGTCGCCCGAAGTCAAGCAGCAGCTCGACAACGCGCGCCAGACCATCGTCGTCAACGCCCTGCTGCGCGACTACATCACCAAGCACCCGGTCAAGGATGAAGACATCAAGGCCGAGTACGACCGCTTCAAGGCCGAGACGGGCGACAAGGAATACCACGTCCGCCACATCCTGCTGGAAACCGAAGCCGACGCCAAGGCCACCATCGCCAAGATCAAGGGCGGCGCCAAGTTCGAAGACCTGGCCAAGAACTCCAAGGATTCGGGCACCGCGGCCAATGGCGGCGACCTGGACTGGGCTTCCCCATCGTCGTTCCCGAAAGAATTTTCCAGTGCTTTCGTGAACCTGCAAAAAGGCCAGGTTACCGAGAATCCCGTGCAGACCGCCAACGGCTGGCACGTGGTGAAGGTGGACGACATCCGCGCCGCCAAGCTGCCTTCGCTGGACGAGGTCAAGCCACAAGTGGCCGAAGCGCTGCAGCAGAAGAAGCTGCAGGCTTACCAGGAAGAACTGCAAAAGAAGGCAAAAGTACAATAAGCTAAAGTACAGTAATGCGTTGGCAGCCGGCGCGATGCTCCGGTAGAGTAATGTCCCTGCGGTAAATTGCTGCGGTACTGTTTTGGACCACCACTGCGTACGGCATGCCATGCGCGACTCTTCGAAATTTTATAGGACCACATACATGATGTTGAAGCCTGCCCGTCTCCTGCTTGCCATGACGACCATG
>JBKHWY010000141.1:0-9449 GCA_046566285.1 Gammaproteobacteria bacterium
AAGCTGTTCTTGGCCCATGGCTGAACAACGGCGCATGCGTGCCCTCCTGGGCACCTTCGTTGAAGCGGGCGCCGACGGCGCCGCCGGCCCTGCCTTGGCCGCCGCTTTTGCCCGCATCGAACAGGCGCAGGCCCTGTGGAGCTTCCAGGACCCGGACAGCGAGCTGTCGCGCCTGAACCGCGCCGAGGGCGCCGCCGTGACGGTGTCGCCCCTGACCTGCCGCCTGCTGCGCGCGGCGCGCGCCATGACGCGCGCCAGCGCCGGCCTGTTCGACTGCACCGTGGGCGGCGCACTGGTGGCGGCCGGCGCCCTGCCCGACCACGGCGGCGCGCCAAGCCTGCCACGCGGGCACGCCGACGACATCGTCATCGGCCACAACTGGGCGCGCCTGGCCCGTCCCCTGCGCATCACCCTCGACGGCATCGCCAAGGGCTTTGCCATCGACCTGGCCTTGTGCGCCATGCGCCACGCCGGCGCGCAGGCCGGCTGGATCAACGCCGGCGGCGACGTGGCCGTGTTTGGCGAACGGGCGCTGCCGATGGCGCGCCGTGGCGTCGATGGGAAGCTGGAACCGCTCGGTGGCCTGCGCAACGCCGCCATGGCCAGTTCGCGCACGGGGGCGCCCGACCCTGATTTTCCCGCCCGGATGGTGGGCCGTGAAGGCGACGCCATCGCGCCGGGCGTCTGGACCGTGCTGGCAAGGAGCGCCTGGCGCGCCGATGCGCTGACCAAGGTGGCCGCGCTGGCTCCGTCCGCCGAGCGCGCCGAACGGGTGCGCCGGCTGGGCGGTGCACTGATTGAAAGTTCACCCCTCGTACAAGAGGAAGCATTCGCATGAAAGCCTATCCAAGCTGGTTCCTTCGCACGCTGCTATGCGTACTCCTGCTGGTGCTGGTCACCGGCGTGCTGCTGGCGCCCACCACGCTGGTCATGCGTTTCGAGATGGATGTCCCGTGGCGCCTGCCCGGCGACGCGCGCACCTGGGCGGCGGCCGGCCACGCGGCCGTGGGCTTTGCCATGCTGATGATGCTGGGCTTCCTGTGGAGCGTGCACATGCGCTCGGGCTGGCGCCGCCGCAAGCACCGCGCCAGCGGCATCACGGTGGCCGTGCTGCTCCTGTTGCTGGCCGTCAGCGCGGTGGGCGTCTACTACCTGGGCGAGGAAACCCTGGGCGCGGCGGCCGCCGCCGTCCACCTGGGTGTGGGCCTGCTGGCAGTGCTGCCGTTCGGCTGGCACTGGATCGCCGGGCGCCGCAGCGTGCGCGCCCAGCCGCACCTGCACGCGGTGGCGCACAGCGAAGCGCAGCCGCAGCCGCAACGGGAAATTGCCGCACGGGCACGCCGACAGCAGCAAGGCCGCTGACCGGAATTTCCTGCATGCAGCAGCCGCACGGTTGCATGCATATGAAATGGCAGACCGGCGCACATCGGATCATTATTGAGGAATGATCAACGTGCCTACCCGACTGCCATGAAAAAACCTTTCTACAAAGTCTTGTACGTGCAGGTGCTGTTCGCCATCGTCCTCGGGGTACTGCTGGGCGTGTACTATCCCAAGCTGGCGGTGGACATGAAGCCGCTGGGCGATGGCTTCATCAAGCTCATCAAGATGATCATCGCGCCGGTGATCTTCTGCACCGTGGTGGCCGGCATCGCCGGCATGCAGGACATGAAAAAGATCGGCCGGGTCGGCGGCAAGGCCCTGCTGTACTTCGAGATCGTCTCCACCTTCGCGCTGGCCATCGGCCTCCTGGTGGCCAACCTGGTGCGCCCGGGCGCGGGCTTCAATGCCGACCCGGCCACCCTCGACACCAAAAGCATCGCCGAGTTCACGGCCAAGGCCAAGTCGCAGTCCACTGTCGACTTCATCATGAACATCATCCCCAACACGGCCGTCGATGCCTTCGCCAAGGGCGACATCCTGCAGGTGCTGCTGTTTGCCATCCTGTTCGGCTTTTCGCTGTCGCTGCTGGGTGAACGGGGCAAACCCATCACCCGCTTCATCGACGACCTCTCGCACGTGATCTTCGGGGTGGTCGGGATCATCATGAAGGTGGCGCCGCTGGGGGCGTTCGGCGCCATGGCCTTCACCATCGGTAAATTCGGCCTGGCGTCGCTGCTGCCGCTGGCCAAACTCATGGGTTCCTTCTACCTCACCTGCGGCCTGTTCGTCATTGTCGTGCTGGGGCTGATCGCCCGCTTCACGGGCTTCTCGATCTTCCGCTTCATCGCCTACATCAAGGAAGAATTGCTGATCGTGCTGGGCACCAGCTCGTCCGAAAGCGCCCTGCCCGCCCTGATGCGCAAGCTGGAAAAGCTGGGCTGCTCCAAGCCGGTGGTAGGCCTGGTCGTCCCCACCGGCTATTCCTTCAACCTGGACGGCACCAACATCTACATGACCATGGCAGCCCTGTTCGTGGCGCAGGCCACCAATACCGAACTGACCCTGGTGCAGGAGCTGACCATCCTCGGGGTGGCCATGCTCACCTCCAAGGGCGCCTCCGGCATTACCGGCGCCGGCTTCATCACCCTGGCCGCGACGCTGGCGGTGGTGCCGACCATTCCCGTGGCCGGCATGGCCCTGATCCTCGGCATCGACCGCTTCATGAGCGAGTGCCGCGCGCTGACCAACTTCATCGGCAACGGGGTGGCCACGGTGGTGGTGTCGAAGTGGGAGAAAGAACTCAACCACGAACAGCTGGTGCGCGAGTTGAAATCCCCTTCCCATCTGGAAGAAGACAGGGAGCTGTTCCCGGAACGCAAGAGCCGCGATCCGCTCGCTCCTACAGTCTGACGCGGCGCCGGCCTACTGCGACGGCCCACCGGCTCTCCTAACATGGTCCCATCGCAAATGAAGAGGAAAGAGGAGCGCATCATGAACGATAAAACGAAAGACCACACGAAAGACCACACCAAGCAGCAACAGCACGAGGACAGCGGCAACCAGCAGCGCGCCAGCAACCAGGGCGGGCATCAGGGCTACGGCGGACATGGCGGGCAGCACTCGGGCGGCATGGGCGGCGAGCGCGGTGGCGACTTGCACGACGTGGGCTCGGGCCAGAGTGGCATGACCGGCAGCTACGGCTCGGGCGGCACCGAAGCCGAGTTCCGCGGCGCCGGCCGCAACGACCAGAGCCAGCAGCAGGCGCAGGACTTCGGCAGCCCGGCGGACGATATCATCGGCATTGACGAAGTGGCGGAAGTGCAGCAGAGCGCCCAGCGCGAAGGCATGGGCAACCACCGCCACAGCAACCGGGGCAACGAACAGGCCATCGATGCCGTCGCCGACGTGGACAAGCTGGGCAACCACGTGTCGTCGGCCGCCAAGTCCCGTCCGAGCTAAGCTTGTGCAGACCGCAGCGGGCTACTTGATCCGGTAGATCACGTCCACCGGTTGCGCCAGCTTGATGGTGTCCACCACGAGTAGCCCTTCGCGCTTGACTTCCGTACGGGCCGCGCCCCTCCGCTCGATCGGATCGGAGGCGGCCAGGCCCATCGCACGGGTCACGTTCTTCAATTCGCCGTTAGTCACGGCGGTGGCCGGCCCCAGTTTCCGCCCCAGGCCTGCCGCCAGTCCCTCGGCCTTCTTGCGTGCCATGACGATCGCCTGCGCCGCCAGCGTGGCTTCGATCTTGTCGCGCTCGACCGTATCGAAGGCGGTCGAGAAGTCGGCCAGGTTCGGCATGTCCAGGAGCGGGCCCACCACCTGGGCCCACTGCGCCAGCGTGCGCACCGTGATCTTCACGTTGCACTTGATGTCGTACAGCGGCGCCTCCGGCGTGCCATCCCCCTTGAGCGCTTGATTGCGCATTTCCTTGCGAACGTCGCGCACCGCCACGTCCTCCCCCTCGATGCCGAAACACGCAAGGTGGGCGCGGATCTCCGTCACGCGCTGCGCCACCAGCGCATGCGCCCTGGCCGGATCGGCGTCATAGGCGGCGACTTCAAATTCGATCTCGCCGATGTCCGGCGGGGCATACATGGCGCCCATGCCGTTGACATGCACAAAGGGATACGCCGGCAGTTCGCCCGCTTGCACGCCCTGCTGACCCAGTACCAGCAAGGCCGCCACCACCATCTTTTTCAACATCCCGTCTCCTTCCATAATGTAGACAATATTGTCTATGTTAGGGCGGAAAGCCGCCCGCCGCCTACAAAAATATTTGCAGGTTCATCAAAAAGAAATGTAGACACGATGTTCTAGACAGGTTAGTCTAGATTTATCCATCCAGGAGACGCCATGCCAAAAACACCTACCGCACCCAAGCCTACGAGCGCCGAGCTCGATCTGCTGAAAACCCTGTGGCCGCTGGGATCGGCCACCGCCAAGCAGGTCCACCAGGAGATGATCAAGGAGCGCCCGGAGGTGAGCTACGCCACCGTGCTGCGCCTCATGCAGATCATGCATGGCAAGGGCCTCTTGACCCGCGATGAAAGCGAACGCTCGCACGTGTACACCCCCGCCCAGGCCCAGGACGCGCTGCAGGGCAATCTGCTCAAGGATTTGATGCAGAAAGCCTTCTCCGGCTCGGCCAAGGCGCTCGTGATGGCGGCGCTGCGCAGCGGGATCTCGAAACAGGAACGCGCGGAAATCGAACAACTCTTCAAGGAGCACGACCAATGAATGCCTCACTGATGAATGCCGCACTGATCGACAGTATCGGCTGGACCCTCCTGCACTTCATCTGGCAAGGCGGCGTGATCGCCACCGCCACCGCGCTCGCCCTGGCCGCCCTTGGCCAGGTGCGCGCGCAGCATCGCTACCTGGTGGCGTGTTTGGGCCTGCTCGCCTGCGTGGCCTGGCCCGCCGCCACCTTGGTCGCGCGCCTGCAGTCGGCCGGCGACGGCGCGCTGGAAACCAGCGTGATGGGGCCCCTGGCCGGACGCGGGACGCTGGATGCCGCCGGCGGCCTGGCCGCCTTCCTGCAGGACCAGCTCAGCCTGATCGTGTGCTTCTGGGCCGTGTGCGCCCTGGTGCTGGCGGCGCGCATGATCGGCGGCCTGTGGTGGCTGCGTGGCGTGGCGCACAGCGACGCCGGCGACCCGGCCCTGCAGCGCCAGGTCGACCAGCTGGCCGCGCGCTTCGATGTGCGGCGCGCCGTGCGCCTGCGCGTGGTCGATACACTTGACAGCCCGGTCACGGCCGGCTTCCTGCGTCCCCTGATCATGGTGCCGGCCTCGGTGGTGACGGGCATGCCGGCCCAACTGCTGGAAGCGCTGCTGGCGCACGAGATGGCGCACATCCGCCGCTTCGACTATCTGGTCAACCTGTTCCAGAACGTGGCCGAGATCGTGCTGTTCTACCACCCGGCCACCTGGTGGATTTCGAACCGCGTGCGCGCCGAGCGCGAGCTGGCCACCGATGAACTGGCGGCCGAACGCCTGGGCGAACCGGTGCGACTGGCGCGTGCCCTGTCCGAACTGGAAAAGCTGGCCTTCGCCCGCCACAGCCTGGCGCAGGCGGCCAGCGGCGGCGACCTGGCCCAGCGTGTGCGCCGTCTGCTGCAACCCACCCGCCGCACGCTCGACTGGAAGGCCGCGCTGCCGGTGCTGGCGCTGGCGTCGGGATGTTTGTTCGCGGTGGGCCAGGCCGATGCGCGGGATAAAAACGCAGCCGTGATCCGCCCTGCCGTGGCCGACTTCGACAGCTGCAGTAAACCGGTGTGGCCGGCCGCCGCGCTCTCGGAACAACGCACCGGCACCGTCACGCTGGGCTTTACCATCGGCCCCGACGGCAGGGTCGTCGACAGCGAGGTACGCCGCTCCAGCGGCCACCCGGACCTGGATGAAGCCGCGCGCGAAGGCATCAGCAAATGCCGCTTCAAGCCGGGCATCCGTAACGGCAAGCCGTTCGAATCGAAGATGCAGATGCAGTACGTCTGGACGCTGCAGTAAGCAGTAAGCAGTAAGCAGTAAGCAGTAAGCAGTAAGCAGTAAGCAGTAAGCAGTAAGCCGGAAGCAGCAGGCAGTATGCGTCAGGCGGGCGCCAGCTGGGCCACCAGGGCCGCGCTGCCGCCGCTGGCCTCACTCTGCTCCAGCGCCAGGCGCACATCGGCCGGGCGCGCCGGGGCGGCCTCCGGTTCGCCCGCGCGCGTGTCGATCCAGCGCGTCAGGGTACGGTAGAACAACGCCGGCTCGATCGGCTTGACCAGGAAGTCGTTCATGCCGGAGGCCAGGCACTCGTCGCGGTTGCTGGCAAACGCGTTGGCGGTCATGGCGATCACCGGCAGCGTGCGCAGGCTGGCGTCGGCGCGGATATGGCGGGTGGCCGTGAGGCCATCCATGACCGGCATCTGCACATCCATCAGCACGCAGTCGAAGCAGCCATCGGATAGGGCCACCAGGGCTTCCATGCCGTTGTGCGCCACCGACACCCGTGCGCCGGCGCGCTCGAGCAGGATGCGGGCCAGTTCCTGGTTGAGCGGATTGTCCTCGGCCAGCAGCACGTGGGCGCCGGCCAGGTGCGCATGCGCTTCGCCGGCCAGGTCGATGCGCGTGGCAGCCGGCGCCTCGCCCGGCGCCACCTGCGCCATCCGCCCCAGGCGCACTTCGAACCAGAACAGGCTGCCCGCACCGCCGCTGATGACGCCCACCGCCCCGCCCATCATGTCGGCCAGCTGGCGGCAGATGGCCAGCCCCAACCCGGTGCCGCCGTACTTGCGGGTGGTGGAGTTGTCAGCCTGGTGAAAGGCCTGGAACAGGCCGCGCTGCTGCTCGGGCGACAGGCCGATGCCGCTGTCCTGCACCTCGATGCGGATGCGGTGGCCGTCGCGCCCCTGCTCCAGCACGCGCGCCTGCACGCTGACCTGTCCACGCTCGGTGAACTTGATGGCGTTGCCGATGTAGTTGCTGACGATTTGCGCGATCCGCAGCGGGTCGCCCATGACCTGGGCCGGCATGTCCGGCGCCACCGTCACGTGCAGGGCCAGGCCCTTGTCGGCCGCCAGCCCCGCATAGCCGCTGACCGTGTCTTCGATCACCCGGCGCGGATCGAGCGCCACCTGCTCGATCTGCAGCTTGCCCGCATCGAGCTTGCAGAAGTCGAGGATCTCGCTGACGATGGTGAGCACCTGCTGGCCGGCCTGGGCGACCTTGCCCAGGTAGTCGCGCTGGGCCGGGCTGACCGCTTCGTCCAGCGCCAGGTGGGTCATGCCCAGCACGCAGTTGAGCGGCGTGCGGATTTCATGGCTCATGTTGGCGAGGAACTGGTTCTTGACCTGCACGGCCGCTTCGGCCTGCTCCAGCGCGCTGGCCAGTTCACGGGTGCGTTCGCGCACGCGCTCCTCCAGCGTCACCGCGGCCTGCTCGGCCAGGCGCTTGGCCTGCAGCAGTTCGCGCTCGTAGCCGCGCCGTTCGCTGGCATTGAACACCGACATCTGGATCATGTGCGGCTGGCCCTCGGCGTCGCGCCGCAGCACGGCGTTGACCAGCACCGGGACCGTGGCGCCGTCGCGCCCGCGCAGCTCGAACGCGACCTCGCTGACCCGGCCCTGCAGCAGCAGCGCCGGCAGGTGGCGCGTTTCGTAGAACATGCGCGCGCCGATGCCGATCAAGTCCTGAAAGCGCCGGCCCTCCAGTTCCGCGCGCGGCAAGCCGGTCCAGTCCAGCATGATCTGGTTCAGCGTGCCGATGCGCCCGTCCATGTCCAGGCACAGGAAGCCGACCGGGGCATGTTCGACCTGGTCGGCCACGCTGTCGCGCATCAGGGCGAGCAATTCGGGAGCAATCGGCTTGGGGGTATTCATGGGCAAGGCATGGCAGGACAGTGAGCCGCTCAGTATTACCGAGTGGAAATCCCATGCCTAGCGTGGAAAGCTGCGCGGCGGGCGTGGATTTTGTCCGGCCGCATTGTCGGGGTTCCCCTACGCAGCTCAGTTCAGCATGCCGTGGTCCAGCCCGTAGCGCGTGAGTTCGGCATTGCTCTTCATACCCATCTTCTCGAGGATGCGGGCGCGGTAGGTGGTCACGGTACTGGGGCTCAGGTGCAGCTGGGCGGCGATGTTCACCAGGCTGGTGCCCGAGGCGATCAGGCGGAAGATCGTCAGTTCGCGATCGGTCAGCGCCTCGTGCGGGGCCGAGCGCGCGTCGCTGCCCAGCATGCCCGCCAGCGTCTGCAGCAGGGTCGGCGTTACATACCGCCCACCGGCCGCCGCCTTGCGCACCGCCGCGACCAGCGCCTCGGCGCTGGTGTCCTTGTTCAGGTAGCCGGCCGCGCCCAGTTTCAGGGCGCGCACGGCGTACAGGTCTTCCGCATGCGCGCTGATCATCAGCACGGCCATGGCCGGGTACAGCTCGCGCAATTGCTTGAGCAGGTCCAGGCCATTCTTGTCGGGCAGCCCGATGTCCAGCAGCGCGACGTCGAAACGGCGTTTGGCCAGCAGGGCCAGCGCCGCCGCGCCGCTGTCGGCCTCGCCCTCGATGGCGATGTCGTGGGCGTTTGCCAGCATCAGGCGCAGGCCGGCGCGGGCCACGGTGTGGTCGTCGATCAGCGCCAGGCGGATCGTGCTCATGTCTCCCCCGGACGGGACAAATTGTTACCCCAATGGCCTAGCCAGTTTGAACCATCTTACGCCGCTCGTGTGCGTGGATGCGTTCAATTGCCCCAGCCATTGCTGATTCCGGGGGAGTGCCCGCTCAGACCTGGCTGACGTCCACCTGCGCCTCGGTGGCTTCGACCACCTGGGCTGGGGTGACGCCCGGCGCCAGCTCGCGCAGCACCAGGCCGTTGGGGGTCACTTCAATCACGCCCAGGTCGGTGATGATCAGGTCCACCACGCCCACGCCGGTCAGCGGCAGCGTGCACTTCTTGAGGATCTTGGGCGAGGTGCTGCCATCCTTGGCGGTGGCCACGTGTTCCATCACCACCACCACGCGCTTGACGCCCGCCACCAGGTCCATCGCGCCGCCCATGCCCTTGACCATCTTACCCGGAATCATCCAGTTGGCCAGGTCGCCCTGCTCGGACACCTGCATCGCCCCCAGGATGGCCAGGTTGATCTTCCCGCCGCGGATCATGCCGAACGAATCGGCCGAGCTGAAATAGGCCGCGCCGGGCAAGGCCGTCACGGTCTGCTTGCCCGCGTTGATCAGGTCCGCATCCACCTCGGCATCCGTGGGGAACGGGCCGATGCCCAGCAGCCCGTTCTCGGACTGCAGGAATACTTCGATATTGTCGGGAACGTAGTTGGCCACCAGGGTCGGCAAACCGATGCCGAGGTTGACGTAGAAGCCGTCCTGCAGTTCCTGGGCCGCGCGCGCGGCCATTTGATCACGAGTCCATGCCATCATCGTCTCCTTCAGTTGGCACGCACGGTGCGTTGTTCGATGCGCTTTTCCGGGCTCGCGTTGACGACGATCCGGTGCAGCCAGGTCGTGACGGCCGAGTCGCCGCGCCAGGCCGAGCCGCCCCGGCCGGCCCGGAACGCCGAGAGCATGGCGTCCTGCAGGGCG
>JBKHWY010000142.1:0-9412 GCA_046566285.1 Gammaproteobacteria bacterium
GCGCGTCTCGCGGCGCGGCACGCGTGCGTACATGCCGTAGGTGCCGAAGCGCTCGCCCGTGAGCGGGAACCAGGGCACGGGCGCGACCACGCGCGCCTCGACTTCGCCGGTGGCCAGCAGATGGCGCAGGCGGGTTTCGACAAAGATCCCGTGTCCCGGCTTTTCGGCATGCGGGAACAGGCTGGAAAACGTGAGGATCTTCATGCAGCCTGTTGTTCCGCCGGCCGCCCCGTCAGGCGGCCGTAAATGCTCTTGTAGCGCGCCACGCTGACCGGCCAGTTACGCTCGGTCTCGACGTAGGTGCGGCCGTTGGCGCGCAGTTGCGGCCACTGCGCCTGGGCCGCCAGCAGCTGGCCCACCTGGTCGGCCAGCGAGGCCGGATCGTCGGCCTTGAACAGCACGCCGGTCTTGCCGTGTTCGATCAGTTCCAGGTGACCGCCCACGTCGGAAGCGGCCAGCACGCGGCCCTGGGCCATGGCTTCCAGGGGCTTCAAGGGCGTGACCAGGTCGGTCAGGCGCATCGACAGGCGCGGGTAGACCAGCACGTCGAGCAGGTCGTAGTACTGCTGCACCTGGTCGTGCGGCACGCGGCCGGTGAACACCACCTTGTCCTCGATGCCCAGCTCCCTGGCCAGCGCCTTCAGGTTGGCGTCCTGCGGACCGCCGCCCACCAGCAGCACGCGCAGGTCGGCGAAGCGTTCGGCCAGGCGCGGCACCGCGCGTAGCAGCACGTCCAGCCCTTCATACGCATAGAACGAGCCGATGAAGCCGATCAGGCGCATGCCCTGCAGGCCGAGCCGGGCCTTCAGGTCCTGGTCCGCTTCGCCGCCCACGGCGAACTTGTCGATGTCCACCGCGTTGGGAATCACCGTGACCTTCTCGGCCGGGATGCCGCGCGCGACGATGTCGCGGCGCAGGCCTTCGCAGATGGTGGTGACGGCGCTGGCGCGCTTCAGGGCATAAGTTTCCAGCGCGCGCGTGAGCTTGTAGCGCAGGCCGTTCTCGGTGCTGGTGCCGTGGTCCACGGCGGCGTCTTCCCAGAAGGCGCGCACTTCGTACACCACCGGAATGCCGAACTTCTTACCGGCGCGAAGGGCGGCGATGGCGTTCAGGCTGGGCGAGTGCGCGTGCAGCACGTCGGGTTTGATCCTTGGGATGATCTCGTCCAGGCGGCGCGCCAGGCCGTCGATGACTTCCTTCTGGTTGAGCACCGGGAGCTTGGCCAGGGGGCCCGTGCCCTTGGGCGTGCGGTAGAAATGCAGGCCATCGATGGTTTCTTCCAGCGCGGGGGTTTCACCCTGCTTGGATCCGGTGACGTGAAAAGTCTCCCAGCCGAGCGCGCGCTGCTCGCGCAGGATCGAACGGGTGCGGAATGTATAACCGCTGTGCAGCGGGATCGAATGGTCGAGGATGTGAAGAATACGCATGATGAATTAGCTCCCGACGGAGGCGGTGGCGCCGTTCTTGCGCAGGAAGGCGTCGAACATCAGCACGGACCAGAGCGAGACGGTGTGGTCTTTCGTTCCTGCCTGGTGTTGTTCGACCATCTGCTTCAGATAGCTTTCGTTGAAGATCCCGGTGGCCAGCAGCGCCGGGTTGAGCACCGCGCGCTTCATCTGTTCGCGCAGCGGGCCGCGCAGCCAGGCGCCCAGCGGAATCGAAAAGCCCATCTTCTTGCGGTACAGGATGTCGTCGTTTAAGTACGGCTTGAGCGCCTTCTTGAACACGTGCTTGCCCTCGCCGTTGCGCAGCTTGGAGCCGGACGGCAGGCCCGACACCCACTCGACGAACTGGTGGTCCAGCAGTGGCACCCGCACTTCCAGCGCATGGGCCATGCTGGCGCGGTCCACCTTGGTGAGGATGTCGCCGGGCAGGTAGGTCTTCATGTCGATGTACTGGATGACCGAGAGCGGATCGTCGGTCGGCGCCGTGGCGGCATGGGCGCGGAACACTTCGATGGCGCGGTAGCCTTGCAGCTTGCGGCGAAAGCCGTCCGAAAACAACTGGTCGCGCACGCGGTCGGCCTGGATCGACACACCATGGAAGTAGCCTTCGATGAGGTCGCGCGCCAGCGCTTCGAAGGTGGTCTTGGCGCGGAACACGCGCGGAGCCCAGTCGGCCTTCGGATAAGCCTTGCCGAGGAAACCGAACAGGGGCTTGCGCAGGGTGAGCGGCAGCATCGAGCGCACTTTTTCCTCGCCCATGGCGAAGCGGTGGCGGCGGTAGCCGGCGAAGTTCTCGTCGCCGCCGTCACCCGACAGGGCCACCGTCACGCGCTTGCGCGCCAGCTCGCAGACGCGGTAGGTGGGGATGGCCGAGCTGTCGGCATACGGCTCGTCGTACAGCGCCGCCAGCGTGTCGATCAGGCCGTAGTCGTCCGATTCCACCGTCTCGCGGTGGTGGTCGGTCTTGTACTGTTTCGCCACCTGGCTGGCGTATTCGGATTCGTCGAAGCGCGGATCGTTGAAGGCGATCGAACAGGTATTCACCGGGGACTGGCTCAGGCCCGCCATCATCGCCACCACGGCGCTGGAATCGACGCCGCCGGACAGGAAGGCGCCCAGCGGCACGTCGGCCACCATATGGCTTTGCACGGCTTCGCGCAGGCGCTCGACCAGTTCGGCTTCCATCTCCGCATCCGTCATCGGCGCGTGCGGCGTGAACGGCACGTCCCAGTAGCGCTTCGGGGCCGGCATGGCTTGGCCGGGTTGCAGCGTCAGGGTGTGGCCGGGCGCGAGCTTGAACGCATGGCTGAAGATCGTGCGCGGTTCGGGCACGTAGCCGTAGGCGAAGTAATCCTCGACGGCGCGCGGGTCGATTTCGCGCGAGAGGTTCGGGTGCGACAGCAGCGACTTCAGTTCCGAGCCGAACACCAGGAAGCCGTTCGGCAGCACGGCGTAGTAGAAGGGCTTGATGCCCAGGCGGTCGCGCGCCATGAACAGGGTCTGCTTGTTGCGGTCCCAGATAGTGAAGGCAAACATGCCGCGCAGGCGCGGCACGCACGCTTCGCCCCATTCTTCCCAGGCGTGCACGATGACTTCGGTGTCGCACAGGGTGCGGAAGGTGTGGCCCAGGGCTTTGAGCTCCACCATCAGGCTCTGGAAGTTATAGATCTCGCCATTGAACACCACGACCACGCTGTGGTCTTCGTTGAACAGCGGCTGCTGGCCCGAATGCAGGTCGATGATCGACAGGCGGCGGTGGCCGAAGCCCACGCCGGGCTCGACGTGCAGCCCGCCCGAGACGGGGCCGCGGTGATGCTGGGTTTCATTCATCCGGTGCAGCGCGTCGCGGTCGATCGGACGCGCGCCCCGGGTGTCAAACATGCCGACTATTCCGCACATGGTGTGTTCAGTTCTTTCAATTTCATCTTGGTTTTTCTCAGGCCGTCGTACAGGGCGCCATACGCCTGCACCATGGCGGAAATGCTGTAGCCCGCTTCAATGCGCTCGCGCCCCGCCTGGCCGTGGCGGCGCGCCAGCTGCGCGTCAACCACGTAGCGCGCCAGCGCCTGCGCCAAGGCTTGCGGATCGGACGGCGGCACCAGCGCGCCGGTGACGCCGTCGGCCACCAGGTCGGGAATGCCGCCCACCTGGGTGGACACCACCGGCAGGCTGCTGGCCATGGCTTCGAGGAGCGTCACCGGCGTGCCTTCGGCGATCGAGGACAGGCAGAACACGTCGAAGCTGCCCATCACGAGGGCGATGTCACTGCGCGCGCCCGCGAGGAACGCCACCGCGCCGATGCCGTGCCGTTCGATCAGGGCGGCCAGTTCGCCGCGCAGGGGGCCATCGCCCACCAGCACCAGGCGCAGGCGCGCTGCGTGCTCGGGCAGCAGCGCGCGCAGGCGCACAAAGGCCTCCACTAACGTCGCCTGGTCCTTCACATCCTGCAGGCGGCCGACGGTGCCGATGACGAAGCCCGGTTCGGCGTTCCATGGCAGGGCGGCGGGCGCGCCGGCCTGGTAGCGCTCCGTGTCCACGCCGTTGTTGATCAACAGCGTCTTGTGCGGAGCGATGCCGACCACGCCGGTGAGCCAGTCGCGCAGGTCGCGCGAGACCGGAATGAAGCGGTCCACGAAAGGCGCCATCAGGCGGCGCAGCTGGTTGTGGCGGGCGTTCAGGCCTTGAGGGTCGCGCGCGTCGCGTCCGTGCTCGGCATGCACGCGCACCGGCACACGCGCCAGCGCGGCGGTGAAGTTGTATTCCAGCGCCGACAGGTTATAGGTGTGCAGCACTGCCGGCTTCAGGCGGCGCAGCAGCTTGAACAGGTCCGCATGGGTGCCCAGCCCCAGCCCGGGCGGCTTGTGCAGCGCGTGCAGGCTGACGTCCTGGCGCTCGATGCGCTGGGCGAAGTCAGTGTAGTCGGTGATGCAGATGACGGCGTGGCGGTAGCCCGGCATGCGGTTGATGCAGTCGACCAGCAGCGTCTCCAGCCCGCCGATGTCGAGCCGGTAGATCAGGTGGGCCACCAGGGGCATTTCAGCCAAGGACATCCGGGCTCCCATCAGCGGCTCCGCGTCTGCGCCAGCGCGCCGTCGATGGCCGCCAGCTGGGTGGCCAGGAAGGCGTGCAGGGCGGCGCGCGCGGCGTCAGGCTGGTCGCCGTAGGGCGAAGCGACCATGATGGCGGCGCCGTCGTCGCCATGCAGCTGCAGCTTGGCGCGCGCCTGCCACAATTTACCCACCCATGGGGTGGCGGTGTACTGGCCGTCCACCTGCATCCAGCGCCACACCAGAAAGCTGCCCCCCGGGCCCTGCATGCGGCTCTCGATGACGGCCAGCTGGCGTTCGCCCAGCGTTTCCACGCGTACGGTGGCGCCGCTCTCGTGGAAGGCTTCCTTCTCGCTGGCCAGCACATTGCTGGAACTGATCAGGCTCTTGGCGCCGCCCTGGTTGCGGTAGTAGAGCAGCGTCAGGCTGACCGGCTGGCCGCTGGCGGGATCGCGGTAGACGCCGTTAAAGCCCGCGTCGGGCGTGGCGTACCAGGGCGTCCAGGTGGTGAAGGCGGGCGCGCCGCTCCAGCTGACGGGAATGGCGGCCAGTTGCACCGGCTTCGGATTGAAGCTGGCCTTGTCGACCGAGATGGCCAGCGCCGGCCACAGGGCGGCCAGCACCAGCGCCGCCGGGACGATGGCGCGCAGGCTGGCGCCGCCGCTACGTTCGGCGGGCACGGTCGCGGTGACAGGCTCGGGCAGGTGGTCTTCGCGCCAGTAGCTGCCGACCCAGAACATCAGGAACATCACCACGCCGAAGAACAGCCAGCCGTAGATCAGGTGATCGACGCCGGTGGCCAGTTCCATGTTGGAGGTGTGGCCGATCATGACGATCATGTAGGCGCGCAGGCCGTTGGCGATGATCGGCACGATGATCGACAGGGCGATGAAAAGCAGGCGCCGGCTGGTGCGGCGGTAGCTGAGGTAGGCGAACAGGCAGCCGATGGTAAACGATGAAATCAGGTAGCGCACGCCGCTGCAGGCGGTGACGACCGACCAGCTGCCGGTGGGGATCTCGAAGCGGGTGCCGTTGCGCAGCACGGGAATGCCGGTCAGCTGCAGGGCGGCGACGGTGAAGTTGGCGGTGAACTCGATCAGCGGGGCGATAAAAATTTCACCGAACGGCACGGCAAACAGCAAAAACAGCAGCGGAAAGGCCAGCGACGTGGCCAGCGGGCGGCCCAGCACGGCCAGCGCGATCAGCGGGAACATGGCGACAAACGCGTACTGCATCACGAACTGCACGCCGCCCAGGCGCCCGGCGAACCAGGCCAGGCCGGCCAGGGCCAGGAGGCCAAGTGCCGGCCAGCAGGGCTGGGGGGGCGTGCGGGTGAAGTTCTCGCGCTTTCTCCACACCAGCCAGGCGGAAATCGGCGCGATCACATAGCCGTGGGCGAAGGTTTCCGAGCTGTTCCAGACCGAGACGATGGAGGCGGCCGTGTCCCAGAACAGCAGCAGCGGCGCCAGCATGGCCAGCGCGATCAGCACCAGGGTGGCGGGCCGGGGCGCGTGCGGGACGGACGCGCTGAGCGAAGCGCTGTGGGTCAGCATTCGAGCTGCTCCCCGATGCGCGCCAGTTTGCTCGGCCAGCTGTAGTGCTTCTGCACATTGGCGCGCGCGGCGGCGCCGATGGCCGCGCTAGTGGCCGAATTCGGGGCGGCGAGCAGGTTCGATACGGTGGCGGCAAAGGCGGCGGCATCGTCGGCCACCAGCAGTTCGCGTCCCGGTTCGGCTTCGATGCCTTCCAGCGCCTGGGGCGACACCACCACCGGGCGGCCCATGGCCATGGCTTCCAATACCTTGTTCTGGATGCCGCGCGCCACCCGCAGAGGGGCGACCGCCACGTCGGCGTGGGCGATATAGGGACGCACGTCCGGCACGGTTCCGGTGACCACCACGCCAGGTTGCTGGGCCAAGGCCTGCACAGCCGGCGCCGGGCGCGCGCCGACGATATAAAAGCGCAAGGCAGGATTGGCGGCCAGCAGCTGGGGGAAGACTTCGGCGGCGAACCACTGCACCGCGTCCACATTGGGCCAATAGTCCATGGCGCCGGTGAACACCAGCGCGCGCTCGCCCGCCGCGTAGGGGCTGGGGTAGTCGCGCTCGGGCGAAAAATAGTCCGTGTCCACGCCATTGTTCACAAAACCGATGCGCGCGTCACTCTCCGGCGCCAGCTGGCGGAACAGCGCCGCTTCCGGTTCGGAGACGAACAGCGAAGCGTCGCATTCGCGCGCGACCTTGCGCTCGTAGGCCAGCAGCTGCTTCGCTTCATGGCCATACAGCCAGCTCATGGGCCAGGATTTGTTCTCGGCGTACTGGCGCCACTTGTCGGAATCGACATCGACGAAGTCGACCACGCGGCGCGCGTTCGGGTAGGGTTCGGCGTACTGCGCCATGGCCGAGGAGAACACCAGGATGCGGTCGATGGCATGTTCGCGCACAGTGCGCTCGACCCAGGCGGCCATCTGGCGGTCGTGGTAGTAGTCCAGCGAGAGCGAGCGGTTGGCCAGCAGGGCCTTCAGGCTGCGCACGCGCGCGCCCAAAGGATTCAACTTGCCGAAGTGGCTGCTGGCGCACAAGCTTTGCACGTGCGGCACGTGCTGCCAGTCGTCGGGGTCGTCCACGAAGGTGCCCAGGTGCACCCGATAGTCGCGCGCCACGTGGCGCAGCAAATGGTAGGAGCGGATCTTGTCGCCCTTATTCGGCGGATAAGGGATGCGGTGGACGAGCAGGAGCAGATTGCGCACGAGGTTCAGCCCAGGTTCCTGACGATGTACGGGCCCAGCACGTTGGCCAGGCCAATCGGCAGCTTCTTCCACATCTTGATGAACAGCTGGTACTTGGGATTGAGCGGGTTATTGTCCGGCAGCTCGGTCGAAGCGTACAGCTTGTATTCGTAGGCCAGCGGGGTCGGTTCGAACCCCCAGTTCTTCTTGAAGTCGAAGGCGCCGGTGCCGAGTTTGCTGCGGCCGAAATCGAAGATGCGGCAGCCGCGCGCGGCGGCGGCCTGCATCAGGTTCCAGTACATGAAGTCATTGCCCGCCACTTCGCGCGCGGCCGGCATGCCGCCGCCGTAGTAGGGCAGCACTTCGTCGCGCCAGTAAAAGCTCATCACGCCGGCGATCAGCTGGCCATCCTTGACGATGATGCGGATCTCGGTTTCGTCGGCGAAGACTTCCTTGATGACCTTGAAGTAGGACTTCGGGAACACCGGCGTGCCCAGGCGGTGCACGCTGGTGGAGTAGCAGGTGAAGAAGCGCTCGACGTCCTGGTCGATCTCGCCCGTGAGCCCCAGCTTGATGCCCTTGCGTACCATGGCGCGCTGCTTGCGCGGGATGGCGTTCATGTTGGCTTCGTCGTCCGCGCTGATCTCCTTGCGGAAGGTGACGTACAGCTCCTTCTGGTACCAGGCCGCATCACCCGCGTGGGCCGGCACCAGGTTGCGGTATTCCAGGTGGCCCACACCCAGCTCGCGCGCGATCTTGTCGGCGGCCGCGTCCAGCGCGGGGGCGGCGGCAGGATCGGTGGCGGCCACGCCGCCCAGCACGCAGAAGGGCAGCGACCCCAGCGAATGGCCGAACATGCGGCTCTTGATCTCGGCCAGCGGCAGCACGCCCACGATGCGGCCGTCACGCTCGGCGTAGTAGAACCAGGTCTTGTGGCCGTACACGCGCTCGATGATGGTTTGCCAGCCGGCGCGGTGGAAGAAAGTGGCGTCCGGGCAGGCCGCCACGAAAGCGTCCCAGCGTGCGTAGTCCTGCTTATGCAGCAGGCGCACCGTCAAGGGACCGGCGGCCTGGCTTGTGGCCTCGATTGTGGCCGACAGGCGGTCTTGTACTACATCGATCGTCGAACTCATGGTCTGGGAGTGAAGATGAAATGTGAATGCGTGGCTGGATGCGCGCGCGTCAGTCGGGCAGGAACAGCTGGTCCATGCGGTCCCAGGCGAAGTCCCGGGTGAGCTGGCGGATGCGGCCTTCCATTTTCTCGAGGTTGACGTAATGGCGGAACCGGGCCTTGGCGCTGGCGCCGTCGGGGCGCGGCTGGCCGGGATCGATTTCCCACGGGTGGAAGTAGAAGATCGCCGATTCCTGGTCGATCTGGTTCACGCGCCGCATCATCCAGCGCGACAGCGCGTACGGCAGCAGACGAAAATACCCGCCTCCGCCGGCGGGCAGCTTGCGCGACATCAGCTGCACGGTGGTGATGGGGATCTCCAGCAGGCTGTCCGGCCCGAAGGGGTAGAAGGCGAAGCGGGGCGCATCCGGCATGCCGTAATGGTCATGCGCGATCGGGTAGATCGAGGACGAATAGCGGTAGCCCGCCTCGTGCAGCGCTTCCAGCGCCCACAGGTTGGCGTGGCCAATCGAGAAGCTGGGCGCGCGGTAGCCCTTGACGGCCACGCCGCCGATGTCTTCCAGGAGCTTTTTCGACGAGCCGATATCCTCGGCGAATTCGGCGCGGCTCTGGTCGGAGGCGCGCAGGTGGCCGTAGCCGTGGCTGGCCAGCTCGTGGCCGCCGGCCACGATGGCGCGCACCACCTGCGGGTAGCGCTCGGCGATCCAGCCCAGCGTGAAGAAGGTGGCCTTGACGTCGCCTTCGGCCAGGATGGCGAGGATGCGTTCCATGTTGCGCTCGACCCGGCATTCGCGGCTGGGCCAGCTGGCCCGGTCGATGTTGGGGGCGAACGCCGACACCTGGAAGTAGTCTTCCACGTCGATCGTCATGGCGTTCTTGATCGGCGCGCCGGGCACGCGCGGCCGTGGCGGAGGGGCTTGCATCATCATGGCGCTCAGTCCTGTGGATGGTTGAGGGTGGCGGTGCCGCCCGGCGTGGCGCCGCCCGGAGTGGCCACGCCGGGTGTCGCCACGATCTTCTTCAGGATGTTCAGCACCGAGACCACCGATTTCTCCAGGCG
>JBKHWY010000143.1:0-298 GCA_046566285.1 Gammaproteobacteria bacterium
CCGTGGATGGACATGCGCTCGATGGCGTGCAGGCCCGAATTCATGTCCCAGCTGGTGAGCACATGGCCGCGCGCCTTCAATTCGTCGGTCACGCTGGGCGGAAAACGCCCCGCCTCCAGTTCGGTGGGGCCGTTGCGGCTGCCGAAATTGGGCAGGCTGACGGCCTGCTGCACGTTCAGGCCCCAGTCCAGCACGCCGACCAGCGTCTTGGCGACGTAGTTGATGATGGCCGGCCCGCCTGGCGAGCCTACCGCCAGCACCAGCTTGCGGCTGCCCTTGTCGAACACGATGGTGGGCG
>JBKHWY010000143.1:308-9400 GCA_046566285.1 Gammaproteobacteria bacterium
CGCTTGCCCGCAGCGATGGCGTTTGCGGCCGGCTGGCCCGACGCGGTCACCGGATTGAAGGAGAAGTCGGTCAGCTGGTTGTTGAGCATGAAGCCGTCCACCATCTGGCGCGAGCCGAACGCGTCCTCCACGGAGGTGGTCATCGATACCCCGCGCCCCTTGGCGTCCACCACCACCAGGTGCGAGGTCGAGGGCGTCTCGATGGCATTGTCAAGGCCCCAGGCCACGTCCATGCCGGGCGGCGTGCCGGCGGGAGCGGTGCCCATCGATTTCGGGCCGATCAGCGCGGCGCGCGCGGACAGGTAGCGCTTGTCGATCAGGCCGTCGATGCCGCGTCCCGGCAGCGGCACGAAGTCGGTGTCGGCCGCGTAGCGGTTGCGGTCCGCATAGGCCAGCCGTCCCGCTTCGGCGAACAGGTGCACGGCCTGGGCGCCCGGGATGCCATCCTTGGGCGCCAGCGCGCGCAGGTCGCGCGTCTCCAGGATGCCCAGCATCTGGGCAATCGCAATGCCGCCCGACGAGGGCGGCGGCATGCCGCACACGGTGTAGCTGCGGTAGTCGCTGCACACGGGCGTGCGCACGCGTGGACGGTAGGCGGCGATATCGGCGGCGGTGAGCAGTCCCGGGTTGGTCGGGTGCGACTTGACCTTGGTTTCGATGTCGCGCGCAATGCGGCCGGTGTAGAAGGCGTCCGCGCCCCCTTGCGCGATCTCGCGCAGGGTGGCGGCCAGCGCCGGGTTCTTGAGCAGGTAGCCGACCGGGCGGGCCTGGCCATCGACGTCATAAAAGTACGCGGCGGCGACGGGATCGCGGCGCAGGTAAGCGTCGCGCGCCAGCAGACCGTTCAGGCGCTGGCTGACCGGGAAGCCCTCGCTGGCAAGCGAAATCGCCGGCGCGAACAGCGTCTTCCACGGCAGCTGGCCATGCTGGCGATGGGCCAGCGCCAGCATGCGCAGCACGCCCGGCGCACCGACTGATCGCCCGCCCACCACGCCCTGGGCGCGGGTGACGGGTCTGCCGTCCGGGGTCTGGAACAGTTTGTCGGTGGCCTTGGCGGGCGCGGTTTCGCGGCCATCAAACGCCTGCACCTGGCGCCCGTCGAAATGCAGCAGGAAGGCCCCGCCGCCGATGCCGGACGATTGCGGCTCCACCAGGGTGAGCACCAGCTGCACGGCGATGGCGGCGTCGATGGCGCTGCCGCCTTGCTTCAGCATCTGGTAGCCGGCGTCCACGGCCAGCGGATTGGCCGCCACCACCATGTATTTTTTGGCGGCCCAGCCGGCCTTGTCCTGGTAGGCGGTGCCGAGTTCGGGGGCGGCCTGCTGCACGTCCTGCGCCGATGCCTGCCACGGCAAGGCGGCCAGCGCTAACGCCAGCGCGAGCACGCCGGGCAGCCGCGCGGACGGGTAAGATGAAGCCATCGATGCTCCTGCGTCTTTCACAAGCGTCGCATCGTACAGCAAATGAGCTACTTCGGCTGCATGCGGATGGCGCCGTCCAGGCGGATGGTCTCGCCGTTGAGCATGGCGTTTTCGATGATGGCGCGCACCAGGTGGGCGTATTCATCGGGCCGCCCCAGGCGGGGCGGGAACGGCACCATGTTGCCGAGGGCGTCGCGCACTTCGGCAGGCATCCCCATCAGCATGGGGGTTTCGAAAATACCGGGGGCCACCGTCATGACACGGATGCCGCTGCGCGCCAGGTCGCGCGCCATCGGCAAGGTCATGCCCACCACCGCGGCCTTGGAAGCGGCATAGGCCACCTGCCCGATCTGGCCGTCGTAGGCGGCCACCGAGGCCGTATTGACGATGACGCCGCGCTCGCCCGTGTCGGTGGGGTCGTTGCGGCTCATCGCTTCGGCCGCCAGGCGCGCCATGTTGAAGGTGCCGATCAGGTTAATGTTGACGACGCGCTGGAACGCCTCCAGCGGATGGGCGCCGTCGCGGCCCACGGTCTTGATGGCGGGGGCGACGCCGGCGCAGTTGACCAGGCCGCGCAGGGAGCCCATCGAGACGGCCGCCGCGACGGCGGCCTGGGCATCGGCTTCGCTGGTGACATCGCAGGCGATGAAGTTGCCGTTCAGCTGTGCGGCCAGATCGTGGCCGGCATCGGCCTGGACATCGGCCAGCAGTACCTTGGCGCCGGCTTGCGCCAGCATGCGGCTGGTGGCCGCGCCCAGGCCCGAGGCGGCGCCTGTGATGATGAATACCTGGTCTTGTATGTGCATGGCTATCCCTTGTGGAGTTCGCTGTTGCGCCCGCAGGCGCCGAATTGACGTTTACGTTAACGTCACAAGGAATTGTACACGTTCAGGAACTCAGCACTGGATGGCGATGCCATTGCCGCTGCATGCCCGCCCCTGCGGACTGATGAGCACATTGCCGATGCCGCCGTTGTAGCGCACGCCGTCGGTGCCGGTGCAGCCACCGGCATCGCAGCTGTTCATGATGACGGGACCCGGTGGTGGCGGCGTGTTGACGATCGGCGGCAACGACGTCGGCGTTGGCCCTGGCGGGGCGGACGGTGAGGTCAAGGTGGGCCCGTACACGGCGGGCGGCGGCGCGACCGAACCGTAGACGGCCGGTGGCGGCGGCCCGGGCATGCGGTCGATGATAAGGGGCACGGCACGGCGGCTGACCATCGGCGGCTTCTTGCCGTCCTGCTGCTTGTCCGTGCCTTTGTCCTTCTTCGGTTGTTCTTTCGCCGGCTGTTCCTGGTCCGGCATCGCACCCTTGCGCGGCGGCGGCTGGGTAGCGTTGGCCAGCGAACTGGCGAGCGAACCCGCAAACAAGGCGGGCAGGATCAGGACGGCGGCTTTCATGAGTTACTCCGGGCGCTGGGCGGGCATCAACAGCAGCAGTTGGTCCTCGATCACCTCGAATTCAAGAGGAGGTGACAAATGCGTGACTTCGCCGTCGACCGCCGCCTTGACGCGGCGCTTGCGGTACCAGACATGGCGCATCACGGTCATGCGCTTGAAGCCGAACCAGATCAGGTTCTCGGCCTGGCCCATGCGCCCGAGCGCGCCGCGCAGCAGCAGGCCCAGCATGGCCAGTTTGCTGACCGACTTGGGCGCCACGGCCGCCAGCCGGCCCTCTTCCAGCGCGATCTTCATCGGTTCGATGCCGACCTGCTCCATCTGCAGGCGGTTGTTGCCGACGAACAGCGTGGTGGTGCGGACGGTCTGGCGCACGCCATTGACGTCCAGCGTGATGGTCAGGTGGCCGCGAAAGCCGAACAGGGTCTTGATGGCGGAAAAGAACGCGACCACGCGGCTGCGCCCGAAGTGCTGCTTGTCGCGTTCGCGCTGTTCCAGCAGGTGCGGGTACAGGCCGATGCTGGCATTGACGAGGAAAATGCGGTCGTTCAGCCGCCCCACCTGCACCGGTTGCAGCCGCGCCGTCAGCAAGGCGCGGGTGGAGTCGACCAAGGCTTCGGGAATCCCGTGGGTGCGCCCGAAGTAGTTGAAAGTGCCCTGCGGCAGCACGCCGAACGGGCAACCGCTGGCCAGGGTGGCGCGCGCCACCGTGTTGATGGTGCCGTCGCCACCGGCCGCAACGACGATGCCGCCCTCGCGCTTGGCGCGCTCGACGGTGTCGCGGGCGGTCTGCTCGAGTTGCCCCGGCTGGTCCACGACAATGAGTTCGAAGGCCCGCCCGGCGCGGGTCAGCTCATCCTCGATGGTGCGGCGCTGCTCGCCCGTTTCCGAATGGCCCGAGCCGGCATTGAGGATGATGAACAGCTTCTTGCTGTGAAGGTCGGCGTCCGCTGGCATAGGTTCGTGGCTGAATTGACAAGATCATTGTGCCAGTTCCTGCCGGACGAGGCTGCACGACTGACTTCAGTAGAGCGCCAGCCGCATGGCCTGCTCCATCAGCGCTTCGCCCGGCTTGCGCGGGAGGGGCGCACCGACGTTGCGAAAGCCTTCGCGCGCATACAGCCGCGCCGCCGGGGCGTCCACGGTCACGCTGAGCTGCACGGCCTGCGCGCCGCGCGCACGGGCCCAGGCCACGCAGGTGCGGATCAGCTCGGCCGCCACGCCACGCCCGCGCGCCTCCGGCGCCACCCACACCTGGAAGATGTTGACGACGCCGGCATCCTCGCCATCGACCTTGGCCCAGGCCAGGCCGACCGGCACGCCGTCCAATTCCGCCACCAGCGGCTGGTCGCGCCCGGAGACGCTGGCCGCCTGCAGGCGCTCGGCCCAGTTCTGGGGCGAACGCCACTGCTCGCTGGCGAAGGTGCTGCAGAAGGCATCGGGCGCGTCGGAGAGCGAGCGCAGGCGCAGGTCACGGTAGATCGGCCAATCGTGCGGCGCCATGGCGCGGATGTGAGCGTTCGAGCAGTCGAGCGGCATGTCGGTCCTGTGGTGGTCGTGGACCGATCATCCTCGCTCGAACTGGCGGTTTTGGCAAGTATCGAGCAGGGGCGCGCGCCCCCAGCTCAGCGCGCCCCCTGCCCCGCCGCGCCCTGCTGCGCAACCGCCGCCTTGCCATGCGCCGGCTGGCCGGACTGCACGCTCATGCGCGGCGACGCCTCGCTGTCGATGGCGATCCAGCCTTTCAGGGGCAGAAGCGGCACCAGCAGCAGGGCGACGATGTTGATGATCTTGATGAGCGGGTTCACGGCCGGGCCGGCGGTGTCCTTGTACGGGTCGCCCACGGTGTCGCCCGTCACGGCCGCCTTGTGCGCTTCCGAGCCCTTGCCGCCGTGGTTATTGTCCTCGATGTATTTCTTGGCATTGTCCCAGGCGCCCCCGCCGGTGGTCATGGAAATCGCCACGAACAGGCCCGTGATGATGGTCCCCATCAGCATGCCGCCCAGCGCGGCGGGGCCCAGCAGCATGCCGACCAGGATCGGCACCACCACCGGCAACAGCGAGGGCAGGATCATTTCGCGGATGGCCGACGCGGTCAGCATGTCCACCGCCTTGTCGTATTCGGGCTTGCCGGTGCCTTCCATGATGCCTTTGATGTCGCGGAACTGGCGCCGCACTTCCACCACCACTGCCCCGGCCGCCCGCCCCACCGCTTCCATGGCCATGGCGCCGAACAGGTAAGGCACCAGCCCGCCGATGAACAGGCCGACGATCACCATCGGGTTCGAGAGGTCGAAGGTGATCGACTTGCCGGTGCTCTCCAGCGCATGGGTGTAATCGGCGAACAGCACCAGCGCGGCCAGGCCGGCCGAGCCGATGGCATAACCCTTGGTGACGGCCTTGGTGGTGTTGCCGACCGCATCCAGCGGATCGGTGATGGCGCGCACCGAATCCGGCAGGCCGCTCATCTCGGCGATGCCGCCGGCGTTGTCGGTCACGGGGCCGTAGGCGTCCAGCGCCACCACGATGCCGGCCATGGACAGCATCGAGGTCGCGGCAATCGCAATGCCGTACAGGCCGTGCAGCTGGTAGGCCACCAGGATCGCCACGCACACGGCCAGCACCGGGTACGCGGTGGACTTCATCGACACGCCCAGCCCGGCGATGATGTTGGTGCCGTGGCCGGTGGTGGAGGCTTGCGCGATGTGGCGCACCGGCTTGAATTCCGTGCCGGTGTAGTACTCGGTGATGTAGACCATCAGGCCGGTAAGCACGATGCCGACCAGGGCGCAGCCGATCATCTGCATGCGCATGGTCTCGTCGCTCCACATCATCCAGGTGACGACGGCAAAGCCGATCAGCGACAGCCCGGCCGCCCACCACAGGCCCGTGTACAGGGCCGACATGATCTTCTTGCCGGGCGAGGCTTTGACGAACGAGCAGCCGACGATGGAGGCCAGGATCGACACCGCGCCCAGCAGCAGCGGATACTGGACCGGCACATTGCCGCTGCCGGTCACCATCAGGGCGCCCAGCAGCATGGTGGCGATCAAGGTGACGACATAGGTTTCGAACAGGTCGGCCGCCATGCCGGCGCAGTCGCCCACGTTGTCGCCCACATTGTCGGCGATGACGGCCGGGTTGCGCGGATCGTCCTCGGGGATGCCGGCTTCGACTTTTCCGACCAGGTCGGCGCCCACGTCGGCGCCCTTGGTGAAGATGCCTCCGCCCAGACGCGCGAAAATCGAGATCAGCGAGGCCCCGAAGGCCAGGCCGATGAGTGGCTGGATCAGGTCATGCTGCGAGCTGCCCGTCAGGCCCGCCGCGCGCGAGGACAGCACCCAGTAGAACAGCGTCACGCCCAACAGGCCCAGCCCCACGACCAGCAGGCCCGTGATGGCGCCGCCCTTGAAGGCGACGTTGAGCGCCTCGTTCATGCCATGGGTAGCCGCCTGCGCCGTGCGCACGTTGGCGCGCACCGAGACGTTCATGCCGATGAAGCCGCAGGCGCCCGACAGCACCGCGCCGATCAGAAAGCCGATGGCGGTGTGCAGGTCGAGCAGGATGCCGATGGCGATCAAGAGGACCAGCCCGACGATGCCGATGGTGCGGTACTGGCGCGCCAGGTAGGCCGCCGCGCCTTCCTGGATGGCCTGCGCGATTTCCTGCATGCGGGCGTTGCCCGGGTCGCGCCGGAGAATCCAGCTGCGGGTCATGAGGCCGTAGATGACCGCGATCACCCCGCACACGACTGCGAATATCAGATAGCTCGATGCCATATCGTCCCCTTTGCGCTTTGATTTTCGATTCACGAAACTACGAACTTACGAACTGACCTACACCGTCGACAGACCACTTACCTGCGGAAAGCAATCAACCTACTGCGTACTGCACAAGCTCGAACTGCAAATTCGTTGACGCAAAATTCGTGCACTCAAAAATCGTGCGAAAGCTGGGGACGCCGGAACACCAGCGCACCAATAAAAAGCGGACATTGAAGTCCGCTGTTTTTTATTCCTGAGGCCGCTTAATTGGCGAGCGCGTCAAATGCCGCTTCGCGAATTTGGTCCACTGGGCCGACGCCACTGATGCGGCGGTATTTCGGCGCGCCGGGAAGTCCCGACTCCGCCCATTTGTTGTAATAGCCGACCAGCACTTCGGTCTGGTTGTGATACACGGCCAGGCGCTTCTTGACCGTCTCGGCCTGGTCGTCGTCGCGCTGCACCAGCGGCTCGCCCGTCAGGTCGTCCTGCCCGTCCACCTTGGGTGGATTGAACTTGATGTGGTACACGCGCCCGGAAGCCGGGTGCGAACGGCGCCCGCTCATGCGCTCGACGATGACTTCGTCGGGCACGGCGATTTCAAGCACATAGTCGACATTGATGCCCGCATCCTTCATTGCATCGGCCTGCGCGATGGTGCGCGGGAAGCCGTCGAACAGGTAGCCATTCTTGCAGTCTTCGTGCTGCAGACGATCCTTCACCAGGCCGATCATGATGTCATCGGAAACCAGCCCACCTGCATCCATCACTTTTTTCGCCGCTACGCCCAGTTCCGTACCCGCCTTGATTGCCGCACGCAGCATGTCGCCGGTGGAGATCTGCGGAATATTATATTTTTCCTTGATGAAGTTAGCCTGGGTGCCCTTGCCGGCTCCCGGAGCTCCTAACAGAATGAGACGCATGAAAAATTCCTAAGCGATTTTTAAGTGAATGGTGATGCATTACTGACTACCTTGGTACGAAACTTACCACAAAAGTGCAGCCGAACGCCAATTCGGGGAGGATCAGCCATTTTTTTGCTTGATCCAGCGCAGAGTTGGTGCGAATTGTTGGGTTGCGCGGTCTGAATCGTTGAGTCTGCCTAAAGCGGACTCGGCCAGGAAGGGGTCTAAAACTGCAGCCTCACGCGGGCCAGGTCTTCCGGTGTATCGACGCCCGCCGCGGGCGCGTGCGCGGTCACGTGCACGGCGATCGGATAGCCGTGCCACAGCACCCGCAATTGTTCCAGCGCTTCCACCTGCTCCAGCGGCGCCGGCTCCAGGCTGGGATAGGTCTGCAGAAAGGCATTGCTGTAGGCGTACAGGCCGATGTGGCGCAGCGGCTGGTAGCCGGCCGGCAGCGCCGCGCGCGACTGGGCAAAGCCGTCGCGGTGCCAGGGAATGGTGGCGCGCGAAAAATACAGGGCGTTGCCGCGCCGGTCCAGCACCACCTTCACCACGTTCGGGTTGAACGCCTCGGCCGCATCGTGCAGCGGGTGCGCGCAGGTGGCCATCGGCACGCCGGGCACGATCCGGGCCGCGCACGAGGCCAGGAGGCTCGGGTCGATCAGCGGCTCGTCGCCCTGCAGGTTGACCACCACCGTGTCCGGCGCCAGGCCCAGCGCGTGCGCCACTTCCGCGATGCGGTCGGTGCCGGACGGATGGTCGGCGCGTGTCATGCGCGCTTCCACGCCATGCTGCTGGCAGGCGGCCAGGATATCGGCATGGTCGGTGGCGACGATGATGCGCGCGGCGCCGGATTCCGCGGCCCGTTCGGCCACGCGCACGACCATGGGTTTGCCGCCCAGGTCGGCGAGCGGCTTGTTCGGCAGGCGCGTGGAGGCCAGGCGCGCGGGGATGATGACAACAAATTCCATGTGACTGCGATCGGGTGGGCTGCTGTGTGGCGCGTTATTGCGGCTCGATGCGGCGCGCCTGGTCGGCCCACATGATGGGGATGCCGTCGCGGATCGGATAGGCCAGGCGGTCGGCGCGGCAGATCAGTTCCTGGGCCTTCTTGTCATGTTCGAGGGGGCTCTTGCACAGGGGGCACACCAATACATCAAGCAGTCGAGCGTCCACGACATTTCTCCAATAGTTGCACGATTTCGTCGGCGAGCCGCGCGTCCAACTGGGCGCTCACCGGCACGACCCACAGGCGCGGATCGCGGTTCAGGTTTTCAATGAGCGCACATTTTACTGCATCCTTCTCGGTGATCAGGATGATATCGGCGTCCACCGCGTCGAAGGGGCGGTCGAGGAAATCGTGGTGGTCGGGCAAAGGCAGCTCGGCGACCGCCAGGCCCGCCGCGCGCAGCATGGCGAAAAAGCGCTGCGGGTTGCCGATGCCGGCGGCGGCCGTCACGCGCTGCCCGGCCAGCGCGGCCAGCGGCACCTGCTCCTGCGGCGCGCTCAAGCGGTAGGCCACCTCCCCTGCCAGTCGCATCGGGTAGGGATGGCCGCCCACGGCCGCGCGCAGCGCGGGCGTGAGCTTGCCCTGTTCGTCGATGCTCT
>JBKHWY010000144.1:0-9358 GCA_046566285.1 Gammaproteobacteria bacterium
GCATGGGTCCGAGGGCGGACAGTTCGATGCTGCCGGGCGCCTTGCCGCGCGCGTAGCGCAGCGGGTTGTTGTGGTGATCGAATGCCACGTGCACGTAGCCGGCGCCATCGACGGCCAGCGCGATGTGGTTGTGGGCGTCCTTGACGTCGCCCTTGTAGGGCGAAGCGCGTATTTCCCAGCGGTCTTCGCCCAGGCGCCGCTTGGCCAGGGTCAGACTGCCGTCGGCCGCGTACCAGGCCGCGTATTGATAGATGCCTTCGGTGAACAGGGTCTGGTGCACGTTGGCCAGCACATTGACCGAGCTGCCGGCGAACGCGTTGTCGCTGAGCGCGATGACGCGTGCAGTGGAATCCGGCGTGACTGCGTTGGCTAGCGGCGCGGTGGCCGCCAGCGCAGCCAGAAGGGCGGCCATTGCGCGGCCACGGCTCAAAGGATGCTTCACATTGTCTCCTGTCTCGTGTAGGTTTTTATGACTCTGTCACCGTTAAGTGTGTACTGCTAGCAGTGCAGGCCACACTTAACGGTGACAGAAGTTTTATGCGCCACACGATAGCGCAAGCCAGGGCGCAAGACCAGCGCGTTTGGCCGGGCACCTGCCAGTCCTGCTACCATCCTCCCATGCGAACCGTCCTCTCTCCGATCCTGGCCGTCCTGTGCGCCTGCGCCCTGCTGGGCGGCTGCAGCCCCAAGTACAACTGGCGCGACTACACCGGCAAGGAGGCGCCCTACCAGGTCATGTTCCCGGACAAGCCGGCCTCGCACACGCGCGCCATCAACCTGGACGGCCTCACCGTCAACATGACGATGACGGCGGCCGAAGTCGATGGCGTCAGCTATGCGGTGGGCACGGCCCAGGCCCCCGACGAAGCGCGCGCGCGGGCCGCCGTGGCGGCCATGAAGACGGCGCTGGTGAAGAACATCGGCGCCACCGTCCAGCGCGAGAAGGCCAGCGCGCCGGCCACGCTCGACATCGAAGCGACCGGCGTGCAGAACGGCCAGCCCATCCGCCTGGTCGGCCATTTCGAGGCGCGCAAGCAGCGCGTGTATCAGGTGATCGTGCTGGGCCGTCCCGCGGCCATGCCCGCCGAGCAGGTGGAGACCTTCATGTCGTCGTTCAAGCTGAACTGATGCTTCCCCTGCGCGGTGCCCTCGCTGCCCGGGTGTTCGCCTGCTTCGCGGCCGGCTACCTGCTCTCGTATGCGCTGCGTGCGGTGAACGCGGTGATCGCGCCGCTGCTGATGCGCGAAGCTGGCCTGTCCAACGCCGACCTGGGCCTGCTGTCGTCGGCGTTTTTCGTCAGCGTGGGCGTGATGCAGCTGCCGCTGGGGATCTGGCTCGACACCTACGGCTCGCGCCGCACCGAGGCCGCGCTGCTGGTGGTCGCCGCGGGCGGCGCCGCACTGTTCGCCGTCAGCAGCAGCCTCACGTGGATGTGGATCGCACGGGCCCTGATCGGCATTGGCGTGGCGCCCTGCCTGATCTCGGCCTTCAAAGCCTTCCGCCAGTGGTTCGCCGTCGAGCAGCAAAGCCAATTGGCCAGCTGGATGCTGGTGGCCGGCACCGCCGGCGCGCTCAGCGCCACCGTGCCGGTCACGCTGGCGTTGCCGGCCATCGGCTGGCGCGGCGTGTTCTGGGTAGTCAGCGCCCTGCTCCTGCTGGTGGCGGCCGCCGTGTTCTTCTGGCTGCGCGAGGTGGAGGCCGAGTACGAGCGCACCCAGCACGCGCACGGCGCCAGCCAGCAGGATGACGGCGGCTACCGGCGCATTTTCGGCAGCCCCTACTTTCGCCGCATGGGCATCATTGGCCTGGTCAACCATGGGATCTTCTTTGCCCTGCAGACCCTGTGGGCCGGGCCGTGGATGACGCAGGTGCTGGGCAAGAGCACGGCCGAGACGGGCGAAATCCTGTTCGCCTTTAACCTGGTGCTGATGCTGGGCTACCTGGCGCTCGGCTGGGCCGCGCCGCGGCTGGTGGCGCGCGGGCTCAATGCCCACACCATCATTGGCGCGGGCGTGGCGGTGATGGCGGCGTCCCAGCTGGCGATGCTGTTCACGCGCGCGCACGCGGCCTGGCTCCTGTGGCTGGTGCTGGCGCTGGCGGTGCCGGTGACCACCCTGGTGCAGGCCCAGGTCGGCATGGCCTTCCCCGCGCGGCTGGCGGGGCGCGCCAATTCGGCGTATAACCTGCTGCTGTTCGTCGGCGCCTTTATCACGCAGTGGGGCTTCGGGGTGCTGGTGGACCGCTTCAGGGCGCATGGGCTGCACGAGGTCGATGCCTTTCGCGCCACCCTGGCCACAGTGGTGGCGCTGCAGGCGGGCGCCCTGTTCTACTACGTGCTGAACCGGCACGAAGGCGAAGCCTGAACTAGGCTCGCGCCGTGGACCGCGCACGTTTGGTGCACGGGGCATGACTCAAGCCATGGGTTCGTGTTATCGTTTCGTCATCAACCTACAACGAGAAAGTTCCTTATGTTTGTGACATTTACATCCCGGGCAGCGGCTGAAGTGCTGATGTACAAGGAACACGCCAAACGCATTCTGGACCTGCTGCACAAGGACGTCGAACAGGGCGTCATCACCGCCGAGGAAGCCCCGCGCGCCATTCAGATTCTGGAAAACGAGATCGCCGAAGCGCGCGCCCACGCGGCGGCCGAAGAGATCAAGCACGACGTCGAGACCCACCACAACGATGAGCGCGACGACAACGAGCACGAAGAAATGACGATCGTGAGTTTCGGCGCGCGTGCCTTCCCCCTGCTGGAGATGCTGCGCGCCGCGCGCGAGACCGGCTACGACGTCATGTGGGGCGTGTAAGCCCGCTCCGCGTGACGGCCTGGGTCAGGTGAGGACGGCTTCGGCTTCCTGGGCCTGATGCTGGCGCTGCATGCGCCCGTACAGACCGCTGACGATCGCGCTGGCGATCCACATCGACCACAGCGTATGGGTCAGGAAGTGCGCCCCGCGCATCTGCTGCACCCAGCCCACCGCAAAGCCCGCCGCAAGCATGCCGGCGCCCACCGTCAGCGCGGTGCGCGGCCGGTGCGGCAGCCAGAACACCACCACCGACAGCAACCACAGGACGCTGGTCGCGTGCCCGGCCGGCATGCAGTGGCCCGCCGGCGCGCTGCCGATGGCCGCCTGCAGCAGGCGCACGTAATGTTCGGCGCCGCCGAAGTCGACCAGGTCCCACGGGCAGTGCGAGGCGCTCAGGTGCTTGAGCAGGTTGACCGCCAGCGGCACCAGCACGGCCGACAAGGCCACCACGCGCAGGCGCTCGCGCCACCAGTCGGACAGGCCGGCATAAGGCTTCCAGGCGTCATACGCCATCGGCGCGGCCACCAGCACCGCCAGCACCAGCATCAGCGCGCGCAGCACGTTGTGGCTCAGGACCTCGGCAAAGAAGCTGTGCCGCCACGGGAAGCTGTGGCTGGGCAGGTCGTACATCAGGCGCGCCAGCGCGAAGTCCACGTCCGTATAGGCGCCCAGCCACAGGATGGCGGCGGCGCTGGCCAGCAGGGCAAGCGAGATCTTGTTAATCATGATTGCGGCAGGGGCTGAAGATGTCGAGGTGCGGGTTGTAGACCGCCGTGCCGACGCTGAGCATGCCGAGCACGGAGTGGAACACGTTGTCATGCGAGAAGGGCTGGCCGGCGCGCGCGCCCAGGCAGCGCTGGTCGATGTGGTAGCGGGTGGCGTAGCCGTCCGACAGCCACAGCATCATCGGCACGCTGCGCTGCTCGATGGGCGCCAGCATGTAGGGCGCGCCGTGCAGGTACATGTTCTTTTCGCCCAGCGACTCGCCGTGGTCGGAGAAGTACATCATGGCCGTGTTCAGGCGCTCCTCGGCGGCGGTCTTCTTGAGCAGTTCGATGGTGCGGTTCAGGAAGTGGTCGGTGTACAGGATGGTGTTGTCATAGGCGGCCACGATCGACTCGCGCGAGCACTGTTCCAGTTCAGTGGTCTGGCACACCGGGGTGAAGCGCCGGAACGCGGCCGGATAGCGCTTGTCGTAGGCCGGGCCATGGCTGCCCTTCTGGTGCAGCACGATCACCAGGTCGTCCTTGGACGCGCGGATGATCTCGGGAAGGCGCTCGAGCAGGCGCTCGTCGTAGCACTCGTCGCCTACGCAAAATTGGTTGCCTGGCTGCGGCTGCGACAGGTCTTCATACGCCACCCGGTCGCAAGCGCCCTTGCAGCCGGAATTGTTGTCGCGCCAGAGCACCTTGAAGCCCGCATGCGCGAGCACGTCCAGCAAGCCTTCCTGCGAATGGGCCTTGCTGTCCGAGTAGTCGTCCCGTCCCAGCGCGGAGAACACGCAGGGCAGCGACACGGCGGTGGCGGTGCCGCACGACTCCACGTGGGTGAAGTTGATCAGGCCCGGTTGCGCTGCCAGTTCGGGATTGGTCTGGCGCGCATAGCCGTTGAGCGAGAAGTTCTGGGCGCGCGCGGTTTCGCCCACCACGATGATCGTCACCGAGCGCTGGCCCTCGCCCTGCACGTGGCGCACCGCGTCCAGACCGAGGGGCGCCACCGCCAGCGGACGGGCATCCTTCTGCTTGAAGTAGGAATGCACGGCCTGGATGTAATTGGTCGGGGTGAGCAAAAAGCGCAGTTCGCGGTGTTCGCGCAGGGCCGGCGCCAGGCTCTTGAAAAAGCCGAACAGCAAAGCGGCGGCAACCAGCGCTGACAGGCTGACGATGCCGGTCTTGTGCAGCAGGTCGCGCCGCCAGCCGGGATAGGTCAGCTTGACGCGCCATACCGCCAGCGAAGGCAGGATGCCCAGCAGGCCAATGGTGGCCACCAGTTGCAGGTTGAGCAGTTCGCTCGCTTCGCGCACATCGGTCTCGAACAGGTTTTGCACCATCGAGCGGTCGATCTGGGTGCCGAAGTGGTTCATGAAGTAGCTGGTGGCCGCCGTGGCGATGAACAGCACGACCAGCACCGGCTTGAGCACGTAGCGGAAGTTGATCAGCGTGAGGAAGGCGTTGAACAGCACCACGATCAGCAGGAAGCTGGCCAGGTGCAGGGGCAGGTGCGCCAGGCTCAGGCTGCCGGTGGCCTGGACGAAGGTACGCCAGAACGTGGTGTTATACGCCACCACGAAAAACGTGGACACCAGCAGCGTGAACGCAGCCGCATGCATGCGCGGCTCGGTATTTATCTTCAAACAATATCCCCAGAATAGGCAAAGGCCGCAAGGCGGCCTATCTCATGCTTCTAGGGTACATTGCTTCAGATCAAATACGCGTCAAGGCCGCGTTAGGTTTGCGTTAAATGGCTGGGAAACGGATTTCAAAGATGCTGCCGCCGCCCGGGCGGTCCGAAAACACCAGCGTCGCGCCCAGGTACTCGCAGATGCGGCGCACCAGCGTGAGGCCGATGCTGGTCCCGGACGAGCCGGCGCCGCCGGCAGGCGCCACGCCATTGGCCACGGTGGCGCGCACCGCCGCCGGCAGCCCGGGGCCGCTGTCTTCGACGATCACCGACCGATCCTGCAGGCGTACCTCGACGTGGCCGTGCTCGGTGTACTGGCAGGCGTTGCGGATCAGGTTGCCGATCGCGGCGCTGCACAGTTCCAGCGGCCCCTGGACGGTGAAGCCGTGGCCGCCCAGGTAGCGCAGTTCGACCGGCTTGCCTTCCACCAGCGCGTGATAGCGCCCGCTTTCGGCGCGCGCCACCGTTTCGATATCGGTCAGCGTGTGCGGGATCAGCTCCGGCGAGCGCGCCAGCAGCAGCAGCACGCGCACGCATTCGGCCGCCTCGTTGGCCGCCCGTAGGATGCGCGCCGCCGGGGCGGCAATCCCCGGCCGGCCTTCGCCCTGCGCGACCAGGATCTCGGCCGCGCCGATGATGACGGTGAGCGGCGTGCGCAGTTCGTGGCTGACGTCGCCCGTGAAGAAGCGCTCGCGGTCGAGGTAGCTGCGCAGCTGGGTGGTGTGGGCGGCAAACGCGCGCGCCAGCACGCCCAGTTCGTCATCGCGCTCGGTCAGCGGCAGCAGGTCCGACCCGGCCCGCACCGCGTCGGCCAATTGCGCGATCGGGCTGACCACGCGCGCGCCGATGAAGCCGCCCAGCACGGTGGAGAGCACCAGCATGCCGATGAAGCCCACGCCGAACAGCGAGTACACCACCACTTCGATCTTTTCGTAGTCGCTTTCGTGGTCCACCACTACGTACTTGCCCAGCGCATCCTGGCCCGCCAGCACGTGCAGGCCGATGCCATCGACGTGCACGGTGTGCACGCCGGGCGGCACCGCGCGCAAGGAAGCGGGAATGGCGTCGCCGTGGTGGAAGGTCACGCCCACCGGCATCGAGACCGACATGCCGCCCGCGTGGCGCGGTGACGCCCACTCGGCCACGTCCTGCAAGCGCTGGTCGACCAGGTGCTCTTCGATGCCTTCGACGGCGACCACCGCCATGGTCGCGAAGAACAGGGTCGAGCCCAGTGCGAACAGCAGGAAGGCGATCGAGATGCGCCGGCGCAGCGACCTGACCTTAACCGCCATCGTCGCTGCTCACCAGTTTGAAGCCGAGCCCTGGCACCGTGCGCAGCATGGCAAAGGCAAACGGTTTGTCGAGCGCCTGGCGCAGGGCATGGATGTGGGTGCGCAGGGCATCGCTGTCCGGACGGTCGTCGCCCCACACTTCCTGCTCGAGCGCGTCGCGCGGCACCACCTTGGGCGAGGCACGCATCAGGCACTTGAGGATCTTGTAGCCGGTTTTGGTCAGGGTCAGCGGGCTTCCGGCCCGCACCACGGTGTAGGTGTCGGTATCGAAGGTCAGCTCGCCCACCTTTAGGCTGTTCGAGGCGCGGTGCGCGCCACTGGCCCGGCGCACCAGCGCCTTGACGCGTACCTCCAGTTCCACCAGCGAGAACGGCTTGACGAGATAGTCGTCGGCGCCGCTGTCGAAGCCGGCCACCTTGTCCTGCAGGGTATCGCGCGCGGTCAGCATCAAGACGGGCGTCGGGCTGTGCAGCTCGGTGCGCAGCTTGTGGCAGATCTCCAGGCCGCTCATCCCGGGCAGCATGACGTCGAGGACAATCAGGTCGTAGTCGTGCTGGGCCACCAGACCCAGGCCGGTGTAGCCGTTCGGCGCGGAGTCGAGCGCGTAGCCCTTGGGCTCCAGGTAGCCGTACAGGTTGGCGACGATGTCGGGATTGTCTTCGATGATGAGGATGCGCATGGGCGCATTCTACCGTGCCTGCCGTGGCGTGCCGGATGCCGGGCCGAGGCGCACGCCACGCACGAGGAGCCAGGTGCCGGTCACGATTTCGCTGAGGAAGATGGGCGCCCATCCGAACTGGAACACCGCTCCATGCTCGGGAAAGATCATATTGGCCAGGCTTACCAGCGTCACCAGCGCGGACGCGAACAGTCCGAACACCGTCTGCACCGAGGGGATGAGCCGGTCCCGGTGCAGGAGGATGAAGAACAGGATCGATCCGCAACTGAAGAACAGGGTCGAAGTGTTAAAGCCCACGAAGCGGGCGCTGCGACTTAGAGCGAGCAGCGCGTCCCAATGCGCGGCTGCTTGCGGCGCTCCCGCGTGCATGGCCTTGTAGATGTCCAGCTGCCCGAAGCTGGGCATGATCGCGACGGAGCCGATATAAGTCTCGCCGAGCCGAAACAGCAGTGCCATCGCGGCCAGGTGGCGATCGACGGCGCGGGTCACGGCAAACAACGCATAGGCCAGGACGATGGTGCACACGGGGGTGATCGCCTGCAGCACCAGGCCGACGCGGTACAGCCTTTCGGCCCTGACGGCGCTGGCCACGACGGCGCCAGCGAGGAGGTGTCCTGCACGCTGGCGATCAGGAATTGCCCGCTCATGTACAGCACGATCAGCAGCAGGTAGACGGCGCCCGCCACGCGGGCATAGCGCAGGCGGCTTGGCTGGTCGAAGGTGATGCCGATGGGTGAAGCTTGGTCCAATGTCTGCTCCTTGTAGTATTGTGTCTAATAAGCAAACATTAGCTTTCGCAATCGGGATTGACCATGACTTCAGGAACCAAGCGCTTGACTCTGCGTGCCACGCACGGACGTTCCCATGCGTGAGCTGAGCGTTGCCGCCGGGCTGGTGCGCGGACTCGTCGACTTCGCTGTCGGCTTGGGCGCCAGCCGCGAGCAATTGCTTGCGTGCGCCGCCATCGATGCGGCGGACCTGGACGACCAGGATAATCGCCTCCCCTTCGCGACCTATGCCGCGCTGACGCGCAGGGCGAAAGCCTTGTGCAATCAGCCGGCCCTGGCCCTGTTGTTCGCCGAAGCCATCGATCTGTCGGAAGTATCGATCGTGGGCCTCCTGGGACACGCGTCGGAGACCATGCTGGAGGCGTTTGCTCAGCTCAACCGCTATGGCCAGCTGGTCGTCGAGGTCGAAGTGGACGGGATGGGGCCGGGCGAGCGCTTCGAACTGCTGCGCAGCGAGGGCGCGCTCTGGCTGGTGGACCACCGCCGGGATGCCAACGCATTCCACGAACTCACCGAATGCACGTTCGGACGGATGATCTGTGGCACGCGCCGTTTTGGCGAGACGCCGTTTGTCACCGAAGTGCATGTGACGCATGCCGACCCGGGCTATCGGCAGGAGTATCAGCGGGTATTTCGCGCGCCCGTCACCTTCAACGCGCGCTGGAATGCGATGCGCATCGACGAGGCATGGCTCACCCATCGCATCGCGCTGTCACCCAAGTACGTGTTCGGTATCCTGAGCGAGCACGCCCAGCGTCTGGTGCGCCAGCTGGAGCAGACCAGGACCACGCGGGGCCAGGTCGAGCGGCTGCTGCTGCCGATCCTGCACACCGGCACGGTCAGCATGGAGCTGGCATGCAGCAAGCTTGGCATGAGTCGGCAAACGCTGTTTCGCAAACTGATGGCCGAGAACGTGACGTTTGAACAGGTATTGGACGAATTGCGCCATACCCTCGCGCTGCATTACCTGAGTGGGAAGAAGGTCTCGGTGAACGAAACGGCTTATCTGGTGGGATTCTCGGACCCGGCCTCGTTTTCGCGCGCATTCAAACGTTGGACGGGTCAGAGTGCGCGCAGCGTGCGCGACGCGCGTGTGGACTGAGCGGTTAAATCGGCCGCGTAAACGAAAAAACCCCAGCATTTCTGCTGGGGTCTTCTCTTTATAACTAGCCTGACGATAACCTACTTTCACACTGGTTGCAGCACTATCATCGGCGCAAAGTCGTTTCACGGTCCTGTTCGGGATGGGAAGGGGTGGGACCGACTTGCTATGGTCATCAGGCATAACTTGTACAGGTAGAGCTCCCAATTGGGCAGCTGTACCTTGAATCTGGAAGAAGCTCAGTTTTCGTTTTGGGTGGCACTCGTATCAACAACAAGCACAAC
>JBKHWY010000145.1:0-9348 GCA_046566285.1 Gammaproteobacteria bacterium
TCAGCACTTCCTTGGGACGCACGAAGGCCGGGTTGACCTTGACGTCGATGCCGTAGCCCGCGATCTGGGCCATCACGTCGATGACGCCGGACAGCGAATGGCCGCGCCCCGAGCAGACATTGAACGATTCGCCCGCCGGGCCGACCGCCAAGAGGCGCCGGTAGCTCTGCGCCACCATGCGCACGTCGGAAAAATCGCGCTCGACCTTCAGGTTGCCCAGCTCGATGGCGCGCGCGCCCTTGCGGAAATGCGAGACGATCTTCGGCAGCAGGAAATTCTCGGTCTGGCCCACGCCCGTGTAGTTGAACGGGCGCACGATGATGATGGGCAACTTGTCGGTCCACAGCTGGGCCATGTGTTCCATCGCCAGCTTGCTGACGGCGTAATCGTTGGCCGGTGCGGGCGCCACCTTCTCGTCGATCACGCCGGCGCAGGCATTGCCGTACACGTTTGCGGACGAGGCCAGCAGCACCGCCGACGGGGTGTGGCGCTGGGCCGCCAGCGCTTCGAGCAGGTTGCGCGTGCCCACGATGTTGACCCGGTAGATCAGGTCCACGTTCGAATAGGCGACAAAGGCGATGCCGGCCAGGTGCGCCACCACGTCGGGCTGGACTTGCTCGACCATGGCGGCCACGGCCGCGCGGTCGCACAGGTCGACGGTGAAGATGTTGGGGCCGCTCTGCCCTTCGCCGGGCAAGGCGGTGCCGAACACTTCATAGCCCGCCTGCTCGAGTTCCTGCGCCAGGTAGCGCCCGGTAAAGCCGCCCAGGCCGGTGATCAGGGCGCGCTTGCCCACGCCCTCGCGCGACAGCAGCGTCGGGGTGGCTTGGTTGTCGGTGCCGGTTCGTTTCATATTAAAAAGAAAAACCGATTTCGTTACGCCGCATGTCCGCTTCCACCATCATCTGGCACAGCTGTTCCAGGGTGGTGCGGGGCTCCCAGCCCAGCTCGCGCCTGGCCTTGCCGGCGTCGCCGATCAGGAGCTCGACTTCGGCCGGGCGGTAGAAGCGCGGGCTGACCTTGACCAGCAGCTTGCCGGTGCGCGCACAGTGGCCGGTTTCTTCCTCGCCGCGGCCCTTGAATTCGATGGCGATGCCGGCGGCCTTGAAGGCCATGGTGACGAAGTCGCGCACGGCCTCGGTGCGGTTGGTGGCCAGCACAAACGTATCGGGCTGGTCGGCCTGCAGGATGCGCCACATGCCTTCCACGTATTCCTTGGCGTAGCCCCAGTCGCGCTGGGCGTCGAGATTGCCCAGCTCCAGCACCTGCAGCTTGTTGAGGACGATCTTGGCGACCGCGTCGGTGATCTTGCGGGTGACGAATTCACGCCCGCGCAGGGGCGACTCGTGGTTGAACAGGATGCCCGATGAACCGAAGATGCCGTAGGATTCGCGGTAGTTCACCGTCATCCAGTGCGCATACAGCTTGGCGACCCCGTACGGGCTGCGCGGATAGAAAGGGGTCTCTTCGACCTGCGGGATGGCTTGCACCTTGCCGAACATTTCGGAAGTGGAGGCCTGGTAAAAGCGCGCTTTCGGGTTGACGATGCGGATCGCCTCGAGCAGGTTGACGGCGCCCAGCCCGGTGATGCTGGCGGTGGCGACCGGCTGCTCGAAGGACACGCCCACAAAACTTTGCGCAGCCAGGTTGTAGACTTCGTCCGGCTGCGCGTTTTGCATCAGGCGGATCGACGACGACAGGTCGGTCAGATCATACTCGACCAGTTTCAGGCGGGGATGCGATTCAATGCCCAGTTCTTCGATCCGCCAGAAGTTGACGGAACTCGAGCGCCGGTAAGTGCCCGTGACCTCGTAGCCTTTTTCCAGCAGCAGCTGTGCCAGGTAGGCGCCATCCTGGCCGGTGATGCCGGTGATGAGGGCTTTTTTTGTTGTTTGCATGTGGGTGTTCGTGTCTATGAATCTCGGGACCCGAGTCTTTGACGCGTCCCAATAGCCTTTTATCAACGGCGCATTGTAACAGAAGCGACATATCCGCCCCGCCATCTGACAATGTTTCGTGCAATATCAACAACAATTGCGCGTTCATTATGCCTTGATTCCACCCCCGCACGGCTGGGCATTACGGATTGTTACTTGTGTATTGAGATATCTTAAAGTGTATGCGTCCGGCGAGCAGGCAACGACAAACGCGCAAAAACAAAACGCCGGTAATTTCCACGTGGAAATTACCGGCGTCGATTACACGACCCTGGATCAGCGTTCCGAGACCGCGTCCACCACGCACAGCGCCGTCATGTTGACGATGCGGCGCACCGTGGCCGATGGCGTGAGGATGTGCACCGGCTTGGCGCAGCCCAACAGCACGGGGCCGATGGCAATCCCGTTGCCGGCCGCCGTTTTCAGCAGGTTGTAGGCGATGTTGGCGCTGTCGATATTGGGCATCACCAGCAGGTTGGCGTCGCCCTGCAGGGTCGATTGCGGCATCAGTTTCTTGCGCAGCTTGGTGTCGAGCGCCGTGTCGCCGTGCATCTCGCCGTCGATTTCCAGGGTCGGCGCCTTCTGCTGCACCAGCGAGAGCACGTCGCGCATCTTGCGGCCGGACTCGCAATTGGAGCTGCCGAAGTTCGAGCTCGACAGCAGCGCGGCGCGCGGGATCAGGCCGAAGCGGGTCATCTCGTCGGCCGCCAGCAGGGTGATCTCGGCCAGCTGCTCGGCGTTCGGGTCGGCGTTGACGTGGGTGTCCACGATGGCCAGCTGGCGCTCCGGCAGGATCAGGAAGTTCATCGCCGCGTACACGTTGGCCCCGGCGCGCTTGCCCAGCACCTGGTCGATGTAGTGCAGGTGCAGGTTGGTGGTGCCGAAGGTGCCGCAGATCATGCCGTCGGCGTCGCCCTTGTGGATCATCATCGCGCCGATGAGGCTATGGCGGCGGCGCATTTCCAGCTTGGCCCACTCCTGCGTGACACCCTTCCGGTTGGTCATCGCGTAATAGGTCTGCCAGTAGTCGCGGTAGCGCTCGTCGTGATCCGGATTGATGACGTCGAAATGCTCGCCCAATTTCAGGCGCAGGCCGAAACGCTCGATGCGCTTTTCCAGCACGGTCGGACGGCCCACGAGAATGGGACGCGCCAGGCGCTCATCGACCACCACCTGCACGGCGCGCAGCACGCGCTCTTCCTCGCCTTCGGCGTAGACGATGCGCTTCAATTCCGGCGGCGCGGCCTTGGCCATTGCGAACAGCGGCTTCATGAAGGTGCCGCTGCGGTAGACGAATTGCTGCAGCTGGGCCGCGTAGGCTTCCAGGTCGGCGATCGGCCGGGTGGCCACGCCGGATTCCTCGGCCGCCTTGGCCACGCGCGGTGCGATCTGCATCAGCAAACGCGGATCGAATGGCATCGGGATCAGGTATTCCGGCCCGAACGACAGGTTGCTGATGCCGTAGGTGGTGGCGACCACGTCGGACTGCTCGGCATGGGCCAGGTCGGCGATCGCATGCACCACCGCGATTTCCATCTCGCGCGTGATGGTGGTGGCGCCGCAGTCGAGCGCGCCACGGAAGATGTACGGGAAGCACAGCACATTGTTGACCTGGTTCGGATAGTCCGAACGGCCGGTGGCGATGATCGCGTCGCTGCGCACCGCCTTGACTTCTTCCGGCAGGATTTCCGGGGTCGGGTTCGCCAGCGCCAGGATGATCGGGTTGGCGGCCATCTGGCGCACCATGTCCTGCTTGAGCACGCCGCCAGCCGACAGGCCGAGGAAGATGTCCGCGCCCGGCACCACTTCAGCCAGGGTGCGCAACGGGGTATCCTGGGCGAAGCGCTCCTTGTCCGGGTCCATCAGCTCGGTGCGGCCCTTGTACACCACGCCGGCCAGGTCGGTCACGAAGATGTTCTCGATCGGGAAGCCCAGATCGACGATCAGGTCCAGGCAGGCCAGCGCGGCCGCGCCGGCGCCGGACACCACCAGCTTGCACTCACGGATGTTCTTGCCGACGATCTTGATGCCGTTCAGGATGGCCGCGCCCACGATGATGGCGGTGCCGTGTTGGTCGTCGTGGAAGACCGGGATCTTCATCCGCTCGCGCAGCTGACGCTCGATGTAGAAGCACTCGGGCGCCTTGATGTCTTCCAGGTTCACGCCGCCGAAGGTGGGTTCCAGCGACGCGATGATGTCGACCAGCTTGTCGGGGTCGGATTCGTTGATCTCGATATCGAACACGTCGATGCCGGCGAACTTCTTGAACAGCACGCCCTTGCCTTCCATGACGGGCTTGGACGCCAGCGGGCCGATGTTACCCAGGCCCAGCACGGCGGTGCCGTTGGAAATCACCGCCACCAGGTTGCCGCGCGAAGTGTACTTGTAGGAAGCGGCGGGGTCCTTGACGATCTCTTCGCAAGGAGCAGCCACGCCCGGGGAATACGCCAGGGCCAGGTCGCGCTGGTTGAGCAGTTGCTTGGTGGGAGTGACGCTGATCTTACCGGGGCGGGGTGTCTCGTGATATTCAAGGGCTGCCTGTCGCAATTGCTGACGGAGCTCTTCTTTCTTCTCTGATGACGAATCCATGCTGATGCGGGCCTTCCATTTGATGCAGGGGGGAAGCCCACGATTCTAGCAGACGCCTAGTTGTTGACCATTGGGTATTTTGTCCGGCACCGGTTTGACCCTAAAAAAGTATTTTCATGGCGGCAACGGCAAAAGCTATCACATCAATTTAGACTATCAATTTCACAGATCGATTGCGTTTGTCTATGATTACTCCATACCGACCCACCATCACGGAGAACAGCATGGCCAGCCAGAACAATTCGATCACCATCCAGAACCTCGAAGCCGCCTTTGCCGGCGAGTCGATGGCCCACATCAAGTACCGTTATTTCGCCAAGCTGGCGCGTGCGGCCGGCGCCATCGAGGTGGCCGAAGCCTTCGAAGCCACCGCCGACCAGGAAGTGGCGCACGCCTTCGGCCACCTCGACCTGCTGTACCCGAAAGAGCAGCTGACGCCGGCGCGCGCCCTCGAAATCGCCATCGAAGGCGAGACCTACGAGTACACCGAGATGTACCCGAAGTTCCGCCACCTGGCCGTTGAAGAAGGCAATGCCGCCGCCGTGGCCGAATACGACGAGCAGATCGAAGAATCGAAACAGCACGCCGAACAGTTCCGCCGCACGCTGGAACTGGCCGCCAAGCGTTTCAATGCGCTGGCCAAGGTGGAAGAGCGCCACGCCAACCACTACAAGGCCGCGCTGGATAAACTCAATGCCGCGCATATGGCGTGAACTGCCCCTGCGTGAACTGCCCCTGCGTGAACTGCCCCCTGCCATTTAAACCATCAAAGGACTCTAGACCATGAAAACCTACCAGTGCATCGTATGCGGCTTCATTTATGACGAGGCGCTCGGCCTGCCCGAAGAGGGCATCCCGGCCGGCACCCGTTGGTCCGACATCCCGGACGACTGGGAATGCCCGGACTGCGGCGTGGCCAAGGCCGACTTCGACATGGTCGAGGTCTGACATGCGTCCGTCCGCTCCCATCGTCATCATCGGCGCCGGCATGGCGGCCTACAGCCTGGCGCGCGAACTGCGCAAGCTGGACAAGGCCACTGCGCTGACCATCGTCTCGGCCGACGCCGCCGGCGCCTACGCCAAGCCGACGCTGTCGAACGCCATCGCGCTGGGCAAGGGAGCGCACCAGATCGTCTCCAGCAGCGCGCAGCAGATGGCCGCGCAGCTGGACGCCGAGATCCTGCCGCACACCCGCGTCACGGCCATCGACCCGGCCGCGCGCACGCTTACCCTGGACAGCGGCGCCAGGCTCGCTTGGCACGCCCTGGTGCTGGCCACCGGCGCGCATCCGATCCGCCTGCCGATGGCGGGCGACGCCGCCGACGAGGTGCTGTCGGTGAACCACGTCGACGACTATGCCATCTTGCGCCGGCGGCTCGACGAAGCGGGTCCCACGGCGCGCGTGGCCATCATCGGCGCGGGGCTGATCGGCTGCGAATTCGCCGACGACCTGGCCGCCGGCGGCCATCACGTCACGCTGATCGATCCGAACCCACGTCCGCTGGCGGCGCTGGCCGCGCCCAGCCTGTCGCTGCGGCTGATGCGCGCGTGGGAAGCGCGCAGCGTCAGCCTGCGGCTGGGCACCACCGCGATTGCCGTCAACCGCGCCGGTGCCGCGCTGGCACTCACGCTGGCCGATGGCGGCGTGGTCGATGCGGACGTGGTGATCTCGGCGGTGGGCTTGCGTCCATCGGTGACGCTGGCGCAGGCGGCCGGCGTGGCGGTACGGCGCGGCATCCTGGTCGATGCGTTCGGGCAGACCAGCGCCGACGGCATCTACGCGCTGGGCGACTGCGCCGAGTACACGACGGCGGGCGGCAGCAGTGTGCTGCCCTACGTGACGCCGATGCTGACAGCGGCGCGCGCGATCGCCGCCACCTTGGCGGGCGCGCGCACGGCGATCGAGCTGAAACCGGATGCGGTGATCGTCAAGACGCCCAGCCTGAAGCTGGCACTGGCCCCGCCGCCACCGGGCACGAGCGGCCAATGGGTCGACGAAGAGGACGGCGAACGGATCGTCGCGCGCTTTGTCGATGCGCAGGGCAAGCTGCATGGGTTCGGGTTGTCGGCGCATACGCCGGCGCTCAGGGCGAAGTTGTTGGCTGAGCTTTGAGTGTGTAAGGGCGCGCGGCAAGCCGTCCTCTTGGCGATGGAGGTGTCGCAGCACGCGGTTCGATAACTTTTGCTTATCTAGTTAGCCCTAAAACCGTCGTCCTGGCGGAGGCCAGGACCCATAGCGCGTGTGCTCAGAGTGGAACTGTGTCACTGACTGAACGCGCTATGGATTCTGGCCTCCGCCAGAATGACGTTTTGAAGCTAACGATATAGACGGAATCTGACGACACACGAGCAATCGAACACACCGGACTCGCAGCAGTTAAAATCGCCCGATGCTCTCCGAATTCGACCTGATCCGCCACTACTTCAAACGCAATCGTCCCGGCCGCGCCGCGCTGGGCATCGGTGACGATTGCGCCCTCCTCGCTCCCACGCCCGGCCTGCAGCTGGCCATCTCCTCGGACATGCTGGTCGAAGGGCGCCACTTCTTCGCCGGGGCCGACGCGCGCATGCTGGGCCATAAATGCCTGGCCGTGAACCTGTCCGACCTGGCCGCGATGGGCGCCCGTCCGCTCGGCTTCACGCTGGCCCTGAGCCTGCCCGACGCCGATCCCGCATGGCTCGAAGCCTTTTCGGCCGGCCTGTTCGCGCTGGCCGACCAGCATGACTGCGAGCTGATCGGAGGCGACACCACCCGTGGCCCCCTCAACATCTGCATCACGATTTTCGGCGAACTCGCACCCGGCCACGCCCTGCGGCGCGATGCGGCGCGGGTCGGCGACGACATCTGGATTTCCGGCACCCTGGGCGACGCCCGCCTGGCCCTGGCCGGCTACCGCAACGAGCATCCGCTCACGGCTGCAGCGTTGACCCAGGCCGGCGCGCGCATGCACATGCCGACACCTCGCGTGGAGCTGGGCATGGCGCTGTCACGACAGCCGCTGGCGCACGCCGCCATCGATATCTCGGACGGCCTGGTGGGCGACCTGGCCCACATCCTGGAAGCCTCCAAGGTGGGCGCGACGCTGGACGTGGACGCGCTGCCCGCCGGCCCCGTGCTGGCTACCCAGGAAGCGGACCGGCGGCGGCGCTTCTGCGCGGCCGGCGGGGACGACTATGAACTGTGCTTCACCGCGCCCGCCTCGCAGCGCGACGCCATCGCGGGGCTTGGCGCGATCGCTCCCGTCACCCGCGTGGGCGTGATCGAAGCCGCCCCCGGCCTGCGCCTGGTGGACGGCGCCGGCGCCGCGCTGGAGCTGCGCCTGAAGGGCTTCGACCACTTCAGCTGACGCCTTCCTCCGTGCGCGGGGCGGCATCGCGCGGGGCGCTGCTGCGATGGTGGCGGAACGCTTCGCGCACGTTGTCGCGCAATTCCTTGTCGTTCCAGGGCTTGGTGTAGAAGCGGTACACGGCCCCGCAATTGATCGAGTCGAGCACCGCTTCCAGCCCGGTGTAGCCGGACAGGATCATGCGCACCGTGTCGGGGTACATCTCCTTGACCTTGCTGAGGAACTCGGTGCCGCTCATCTCCGGCATGCGCTGGTCGCACAGGATCACGTCGACCGGATACAGGGCCAGCATCTCGAAGCCTTCCGACGGCGAGGCGGCCGTCAGGATGCGGTAGTTGTCCTGCCTGAACAGGCGGTGCAGCGCGGCCAGCACGGTGGGGTCGTCGTCGATCAGCAGGAGCGTCGGGCGGCGCAGGTGCTCGACGTCGCGCTCGGACGGCGCTTCGCGGTTCGACAGCACCAGTTCGCCCATCTCCTTGGCCGGCAGCGGGCGGCTGAAGTGGAAGCCCTGCATCTCGTCGCAGCGGTGGCGGCGCAGGTAGTTCTGCTGCGCCATCGATTCCACCCCTTCGGCAATCACGTACATGTGCAGGCTGTGCGCCATGCTGATGATGGCCAGCGCGATGGCGGCGTCGTCCGGGTTGATGGTGACGTCGCGCACGAAGGCGATGTCGATCTTGAGTTTGTCGATGGGGAAGCGCTTCAGGTAGGCCAGGCTGGAGTAGCCGGTGCCGAAGTCGTCGATGGCCACGCGGATGCCCAGCGTCTTCAGGCTGCTGAGCACTTCGATGGTGTGCTCGGCGTTGACCATCAGCGCGCTTTCGGTCAGTTCCAGTTCCAGCAGCGAGGCGTCGATCTGGTGGCGGTCGATGGCGCGGCGGATTTCCAGTTCCAGGTCGCCTTCCACGAACTGACGGCTCGAGACGTTCACGGCCACGCGCACTTCGCCCACCCCGTCGCGCTGCCAGGCGGCGATCTGGCGGCAGGCTTCGTCGATGATCCAGCCGCCGGCCTTGACTATCAGGCCCGTTTCTTCCAGCAGGGGCACGAATTCGGCCGGGTACACCATGCCGTGGCCGGGCCGGTCCCAGCGCAGCAGCGCTTCGGCGCCGCTGATCTGGCCGGTGTTCAGGTCCACCTTGGGCTGGTAGTGCAGGGAAAACTGATGCTGCTCGACGGCCTGGCGCAGCGCCAGTTCCAGGTCCAGCCGCGCGCGTGCCTGCACGTTCATGCCGGCGGTGAAAAAGCGGTAGCCGTCGCGTCCCGCTTCCTTGGCCCGTCCCATGGCGGTGTCGGCGTAGCGGATCAGGGTCTCGGGGTCGGTGGCGTCCTCGGGGTAGATGGCGATGCCGATGCTGGCGGTCAGCAGCACCTGCTGGCCCTGCAGGTCGAAGGGCATGTGCAGGGCTTCGCGCACTTCGTTGGCGACGTTGACGGCTTCCTGCGCGCTGGAGCTGATCGTCAGGATCAGCGCG
>JBKHWY010000146.1:0-9321 GCA_046566285.1 Gammaproteobacteria bacterium
GAGGTTAACCCTCGTAAACCAATACCTGCAACCCCTTCCAGCTTAGTCGCGCAAATTATTCCGGACAGCAGTGCGCGAAGGCGGGAACCCATAGCGCATCAGCTCAGAGTGGAATTGCTTCACTGAGGGAGCGCGGTATGGGGGAAACGCATGCGTTTCCCCTTCGCGGGGACGACGGCTTTTAGGTTACAGGTGCGAATGACGATAGCGTTCCCGCACCGAGCACTAAATCTCCAGATTATCAATCAACCGCGTCGTCCCCAGCTTGGCCGCCGCCAGCACCACCAACGGCTCGTTCTGGGCCAGGTCCCCGGCCGATGGCGGCTGCAAGTCCACGCGCTTCCTGATCGACACATAATCCGGCTTCCATCCCCGCGCGGCCAGGTCGTCCATGGCCTTGTGCTCGAGCTGGAACACGTCCAGGTGCCCGGCGCGCACTTCCTCGGCCACCTGGTTCAGGGCCCGGTACAGCGCCGGCGCTTCGGCCCGTTCGCCCGGCGACAGGTACATATTGCGCGACGATAGCGCCAGGCCGTCCTCGGCGCGGTAGGTCTCGGCCGCGATGATCTGCGTGGGCAGGGCGAACTGGCGGCTCATGTTCCGTACGATCATCAGCTGCTGGTAGTCCTTCTTGCCGAACACCGCCACCTTCGGCTGCACGCACGAGAACAGCTTGAGCACGACGGTGGTCACGCCGCTGAAGAACCCGGGCCGGAATTCGCCTTCCAGCGTGTTGCCCAGGTCGTCCGGCGGGCGCACGCGGAATTCCTGCGGCTCCGGGTAGAGATCGCGCTCGGTGGGGGCGAACAGCACGTACACGCCTTCCTTTTCCAGCTTCTCGACATCGGCCTGGAAGGTGCGCGGGTATTTGTCGAAGTCTTCGTTGGGGCCGAACTGGAGGCGGTTGACAAAGATGGAGGCCACCACCGGGTCGCCGTGCTTGCGCGCCAGGCGCATCAGCGACAGGTGGCCTTCATGCAGGTTGCCCATGGTCGGCACGAACGCCGTACGCAATTGTCCGCTCAGCTGGTCGCGCAGCTCTTCGACGGAGGAGATGATTTTCATGAAGCGGTTCCTAAGCGGTGTCTTGAGGGGTGGCAGTATAACCGCCCGCTCCCTTACGCGGGCGAGTAGGCCAGGCGGACGTAGATGGGCGCGAATGGCTCGGCCTGGGTGATCTCGATCAGCGTCTCCTTCGCCAGTTCGAGCATGGCGACGAAGTGTACGACGATGATCGGCACGCCGTGCTGGCCCTGGAACAGTTCGCCGAATTCGACGAAGCGGGCCGCCTGCAGCTGGCGCAGGATCGACGTCATGTGCTCACGCACGGACAGCTCCTGGCGGCTGATCTTGTGGTGCTGGGTCAGGCGCGCGCGCTTCAAAATGTCCAGGAAGGCGCGCTGCAGCTCCTCGGCGTCGCACTGGGGCCAGACCGGCACATTGCTTTGTTCGACGAACAGCTGCGGACGCACAAAGTCGCGCTCGACCTGGGGCAGGGCATTGAGGTCGTAGGCGGCCAGCTTGATCTGTTCATATTCCAGCAGGCGGCGCACCAGTTCCGCACGCGGGTCCCCGGCTTCCTCTTCCTCGGTCTTCTTCTGCGGCAGCAGCATGCGCGACTTGATTTCGATCAGCATGGCGGCCATCAGCAGGTATTCGGCCGCCAGTTCCAGGTTGTGGGCGCGGATCTGCTCGACGTACTGCAGGTATTGCAGCGTCACCTGCGCCATCGGGATGTCGAGGATGTTGAAGTTTTGCTTGCGGATCAGGTACAGCAGCAGGTCGAGAGGACCTTCGAAGGCGTCGAGGAAGATCTCGAGCGCGTCGGGCGGGATATACAGGTCGTTGGGCAGGCGCAGCAACGGCTCGCCGTAGAGGCGGGCAACGGCGGCGACGTCGTGCGCGTCGGCCGCTGCCGGCTCGGAAGGGACGGCGAGCGCGTCTGCCGCCTGCTCAGGCAACATGGCTGCGCCTGCGGAAATCAGAAGTTGTTCTGGTACACGTAGGCCGGCTGCTTGAGGCGCGATTCGGCGATGCGTTCCTGTTCCGCCAGGCTGACGGGCGGCAGGTCCCACAGCAGCGCACGGCCGGCGCGCTGGGCTTCGTCCAGGTGGGGCTTCTTGGCCTTGAGCTCCTTGATGAACAAGGTGTGCTCGGATTCATACTTCGGATTTCGATTGAACAGTTTCATGGGTAAGCTCGAGACAAGGAATGCGCGGAAAATGCGAACAGGCTATTTTACCGCGAGCGCGGTGCCAGCGGGAAATCCCGCCGGCCGTGTGTGCGCACAAAGCGCTGCTCAGGGGTGCAGGGCGTTGAGCTGGCGCGCAATGATGTCGTGATTGAGCCACAGCACGGGGCCGATTTCCTCGGCGGCGCCGTGGAACATCAGCGGGCCCGCGCCTTCCAGCACCAGCGAGCTCAGGTGATCGGTGATCAGCGCCTTGCGGTCCTTGTGCTTGGACGTCACATCGTCGGAGGTGCCGATCATGACGTCGGCCAGTTCCGGGGTGTTGTCCATCGGCCAAGCCTCGAAGTTGCGGAAGCTGGCGCTGGTGGCGTCATTGTTGTAGGTCTCGATCTGGTCGAGGATGCTTTGCAGCGAGACGCCATCGGCCAGCAGGTCCTGGCAGATCCGCCACTGCTCGTCGGCCCAGGCGCCGCCGCCTTCGCGCTTCAGGGCGGTCAGCAACGGGAACAGCGACAGCTCGACGCCCACGAAAATGTCGGACGAGTTGGTGCGGATTTCCGGGCAGTTGAACACGGTGGCCTTGATGCCTTGCGCCCATGCCGCTTGAGCCACGCTTTCCAGGCGCATCTTGGCGTAGCCCTGGGTGTAGTTGGTGTAGGTCTGCCATTGGTACTGGCCGCCGATCAGGATCTCGGTGCCGTGGTAGCCGTAGGCCGTGTAGCGGGCGCTGCCGCCGGTGGCCTGCACGCGTGCGCGGATGGCCGCGCTGGCGGTGATCAGGTGCTGCAGGGTATTGGCAGTGACTTCATCGAAGTTCATCAGGATCAGCTTGCCGAGGTCGCTGTCGAGCAGGGCGCGCGAACTCATGAAGCGCTCGCCACGGCCCTTGTAGATGCGGTTGGCAATGGCGAGGAATGCCTTGATCTTCGGGATGCCGCCGGCCATCGTGTGCGCGAAGAACACGTTGGCGCCGTCCGGCACCAGCTTGTCGATCTCGGCCATCACCTTGGCGGCCGAGTCGCTGAAGCGGCGCACGCCCACCTGGCGGCAGGCTTCGATCTTGTCCCAGTCCAGCTTGTCGTCCTGCCAGCTCTTGAGGGTAATTCCCGACAGCATTTCGGTCGGGTTCTGCTCGCCTTCAGGCGCATCCAGGTCGAAGCCGGCCATCAGCGGTTCGTTGATGATCCGGCCGCCCAGCTTTTCTTCCGCTTCCGCGAGTTCTTCCGGGGTCAGGGCGCGCAGCTTGTTGTTCTCGTCGCGGCGGCCGACCGTGATGCCGACGATGGTCATGCCGGCGGCGCGCGCTTCATCGATCAGTCCGTTGACATAGCCACGGCCGAACAGCTCGCCGAACAGGACGAACACGTCGCCCTTGCGAAATGGGTTGGCGGTTGGGATGTGCCTCAAGGAAGTCAGTTCGGTCATAGGTAGCTACCACTCTGTGTTAATCGCGCTGGCGACAGCGCCAAGTTAATCGGGAGAACCGAAGTCCTCACTCGCTGCAGTCGTGTTCTTTTGTAAATAATGCGAGCTAAAGCGTGACATTATAGCGTCCGCCCAGCCGCAAGGAATTGATATCGGCGGTGAGCCCCGGCAGCGGCACCTCGGATTGCGCTGCGGATTGCGGTTCGGATTGTTTTCTATTTCAGCAGCCGCCGCATCACCAGCGGCGCCGGTTCGGCCGGATTGGCGTGCGAATATTCCAGTTCCTCTGCCAGGTCGAAACCGAAGGCGGCGTAGAAGTCGATCAGGCGCGGCTGGTCGGCGCGCACGGCCAGGCGCAATTCTTCGGCGCCACAGTCCTGGGCGTGGTGAATCACGGCTTCCAGCAAATGCTGCGACAGGCTCGCACCCCGGTCCTTGGGCAACACGCCCATGCGTGAAATTTCCCAGACGTCCGGCTCGTCGTCGAGCGGACTCCAGCGCACCGAGCCGACCGGCTGGCCGTCCTGGATCAGGATGAAGCCGCCGCCCCGGCGCAGGTCTTCCGCCACGCGCTGGGCGGTTTCCCGGTGGCCGCTGGAGGTCACGGCCACCGTGCCGGCCCAGCAGGAGCGGGTCAGCGTTGCGATCAGCTGCGCGTCCTCGTCGAGGGCTGCGCGTACCAGAATGCTCATCGTCGGTCGGAGTTTCCTTCAGTGTCCTTAGCGGATGCGCATGCCCGGCTGCGCGCCCGGCCAGGGTTCCAGCACGTACAGGCCAGGATCTGCTTTCTCATCCTTGGCGGAGGCGCACAGCACCATGCCTTCGGACACGCCGAACTTCATCTTGCGTGGGGCCAGGTTGGCCACCAGCACGGTGAGTTTGCCGATCAGCTGCTCCGGCGTGTAAGCCGACTTGATGCCCGAGAATACATTGCGCAGGCGGCCTTCGCCCACGTCCAGCGACAGCCGCAGCAGCTTGTCCGAGCCTTCCACGTGTTCGCAATTGACGATCTTCGCGATGCGCAGGTCGATCTTGGTGAAGTCGTCGATCTTGATCTCGGGCGCGAGTTCTTCGATGTCGCCGGCTGGCGGGGCATCGGGCGCTGCCACGGCGGCGGCCGCAGGTGCCGGCGCAGATGCTACCGCGGCCGGCTTGTCGAACAGGTCTTCCACCATCTTGGCGTCCACGCGCGTCATCAGGTGCTGGTAGGCGCCGATGGTGCGGCCCAGCATGCCCTGGTACACGGCCTCGCCGCGCGTATCGGCCCAGGTCAAGCGCGCGTCGCCCAGGAATTCGGCCACTTTGCCGGCCACGTGCGGCAGCACGGGCGCGAGCATGATGGTCAGCTGGCGGAACAGGATCAGCGCGGTGGTGCAGACGTCGTGCAGTTCGGCCGCCTTGTCGGCATCCTTGGCCAGGATCCACGGCTTGTTCTCGTCCACGTACTGGTTGGTGATGTCGGCCACTTCCATGATTTCACGCAGCGCCTTGCCGTACTCGCGCGCTTCGAAGTGCGCCGCGATCGAGGCCTGGCGCTCGGCGCCGTCCACGGTCAAGGCTTTCTGGATCCATTGCCGGGCGTTGGACGACAGCTCGGCGGCCAGCTTGCCGTCGAACTTCTTGGCGATGAAGCCGGCGCAGCGGCTGGCGATATTGACGTACTTGCCGATCAAGTCGCTGTTGACGCGGGCGACGAAATCCTCGCCATTGAAGTCCAGGTCTTCGACTTTGCTGTTGAGCTTGAAGGCGATGTAGTAGCGCAGCCACTCGGGATTCATCTTCAAATCCAGGTAGCGCAGCGGCGAAATGCCGGTGCCGCGCGACTTGGACATTTTTTCGTTGTTCACGGTCAGGTGGCCGTGCACGTTGACCTTCAGCTTTTCAATGATCGGGTGGCCGGCGAAGTTCAGCATGGCCGGCCAGAACAGCAGGTGGAAGGAGACGATGTCCTTGCCGATGAAGTGCACCTGCTCGGTGTCCGGGTCGTTCAGCAGGGCGTCGAAATCGATGCCCTGGCGCTGGCAGTAGTTCTTCAGGCTGGCGAGGTAGCCCACCGGCGCGTCCAGCCACACATAGAAGAACTTGTTGGGCGCGTCGGGAATGGGGATGCCGAAGTAGGGCGCGTCGCGCGAGATGTCCCAGTCGGCCAGCTTTTCGCCCGCTTCGCCCAGCCACTCGGAGACCTTGTTGACCATCTCCGACTGCAGGCGGCCGGGCGTGTTCAGCCAGGCTTTCAGGAAGTGGAAGCAGCGCGGGTCGGACAGCTTGAAGAAATACTGCTCGGAAGGCTTCAAGATGGGCGTGGAGCCGGTGAACACCGAGAACGGATTGACCAGTTCGGTCGGCTGGTAAGCCGCGCCGCACACTTCGCAATTGTCGCCGTACTGGTCCTTGGCGCCGCACTTCGGGCACTCGCCCTTGATGTTGCGGTCGGCCAGGAACATGCCCTTGACGGGGTCGAAGAAGCGGTCCACGGTCTTGGTGACGATCAGGCCCGCTTCGCGCAGCTTGCGGTAGATGCCCTGGGACAGTTCGACGTTTTCCGGCGAATCGGTTGAGTACCAGTTGTCAAAAGCGATGTGGAAGCCGTCCAGGTATTGCTGGCGTCCGGCCGCGATCTTGGCCACGAATTCCTGCGGTGTGATGCCTTCCTTTTCGGCGGCGATCATGATCGGGGTGCCGTGGGTGTCGTCGGCGCAGACGAAATGCACTTCGCGCCGGCTGCCGTCGCCGTCGTCCTGCATGCGCTGGAACCGCACCCAGATGTCGGCCTGGATATATTCCATCATGTGGCCGATGTGGAAGGCAGCGTTGGCGTAGGGCAGGGCGGTGGTGACGAACAGCTTGCGGGTCATGGTGGTTTCGAGTGGTTGGACAGGGCTGTGTTGGGCGAAATGGATGCCAGGCGTAAGCAAAGCAATGACCATTTTAACAGCGCTTGGCGCGACTGCGCAGGCTTGGCGCCCGCACGGCGCCCCCGGCTTTGCCGTTCTGGCAACTTGGGAAGGGCGGTTTTACGCTAAACTTCGGCATTACCTTCGGAGAATTCAATGAGCATCACAACGGAAGACGTCAAGGCGGCACTGGCACGGGTCATCGACCCCAATACCAACAAGGATCTGGTGTCGTCGAAGGCGGTGAAGAACATCCAGGTCAATGGCGCGGACGTGTCGTTCGACGTGGAGCTGGGCTATCCGGCCAACAGCCAGCTGGCCGGGCTGCGCGAGCGCGCCGAGGTGGCGGTGCAGGCGGTGCCCGGAGTGGCACGCGCGACGGCCAATGTGTACGCGAAGATCATTTCGCACACGGTGCAGCGCGGCTTGAAGATCATGCCGAACGTGAAAAATATCGTTGCCGTGGCCTCGGGCAAGGGCGGGGTGGGCAAGTCCACCACGGCCGTGAACCTGGCGCTGGCCCTGGCCGCCGAAGGCGCCAGCGTGGGCGTGCTGGATGCGGACATCTACGGTCCGTCGCAGCCGATGATGCTGGGAATCAGCGGCCGGCCGGAAAGCCGCGATGGCAAGACCATGGAGCCGCTGGAAAACCACGGGCTGCAAGTGTCCTCGATCGGCTTCATGATCGACCCGGACGAGCCGATGGTGTGGCGCGGCCCGATGGTCACCCAGGCCCTGCAGCAATTGCTGGAACAGACCAACTGGCGCGACCTGGATTACCTGATCGTCGATATGCCGCCGGGCACGGGCGACATCCAGCTGACCTTGTCGCAGAAGGTGCCGGTGACGGGCGCGGTGATCGTCACCACCCCGCAGGACATCGCCCTGCTGGATGCGCGCAAGGGCTTGAAGATGTTCGAGAAAGTCGGCATTCCGATCCTGGGCGTAGTGGAAAACATGAGCACCCACATCTGCTCGAATTGCGGCCACACGGAAGCCATCTTCGGCCATGGCGGCGGCGCCAAGATGTGCGCCGACTTCAACGTGGACTTCCTGGGCGCGCTGCCGCTGACGATGGCCATTCGCGAGCAGACGGACAGCGGCCGCCCGACCGTGGTGGCGGAGCCGGACGGTCCGGTGGCGCTGGTCTACAAGGAGATCGCGCGCAAGGTGGCGGTGAAGATCGCCGAGAAGGCCAAGGACATGACGAGCAAGTTCCCCTCGATCGTCATCAAGAACGACTAGTCAGGCATAACTGCTCACTAAGCGCCGGCGTCGATGCCGGCCCGCGCCAGCACGGCGCGCATGCGCTCCCAGTGCGATCCCCTCCAGAACACGCCCTTGCAGAGCTCGCAGGTCTGGAAGGCGTCGTGGCTTGCGCGCACCCGTTCGGGCAGTTGCGCGCTGACGTCTTCCTTGGCGGCCGTGCGCAGCGGCGCGTTGCAGCGCAGGCACAGCGTGAACGGGCGCGCGGCGCCGGCCATGTCCAGCCGCTCCACCAGTTCCACCAGTTGCAGCTCGGCCTTCAGCTTGCGGATGTAGCAGCCGTGCTGCACGGCGCGGCGCTTTAACAGATCGCGGTCGCGCGTGAGCACGATGCGGCCGTGCTCGTCGGATTGGCGTGCCACTTCGGCATCGTCGATGTGATTGTCATACAGCGTATCGAAACCGGCCATGCGCAGCAGGCGCGCGAGGCCGCCCAGGTGCGCATCCGCGACAAATCGCAGGCTGCGCTGCGGCCGTTCGCGCACGCGCAGCAAACTGCTGATGTCGAAGGCCTCGAATTTCGGATACACGGCCACGCGGTCGCCTTCCTGCAGAATGGCGTCGAAATCGCTCGACTCGCCGTTCACGAGAATGAGTTCGACTTCCGTGTGCGGCACACCCAGCGCTTCGATCATGTGCTTGGTGGTGGCGGCGCGCGCGCAGGGGCAGCTGAAGGCGCGCTTGCGCCGTGCGGGCGGCAAGAAGTCGTTGAGCTCCTCATAGAAGCGGAAGGTCGCGGTCACCATGGGGGCCATGCTACCACGCTGGCATCAAGGCGCCGGCCGTGCCCATAGCGCTGTTCAACAAGGCCGGAAGCGACGAGGTGCGCAATTTCGCGGCGGCTATTCTCAGGGTTCGCTCAAAATTTCCGGTGGGATACTTCTTGGCATCAACGTTGCACCTCGGAATTTCGAGGTGTGTTCTGTTCATGCCGCGGCCGCGCCGTCGGCTTACCGGAGTCATCGATGTCGAAACTTGCACTCAACCTGATCGCCCGCCTGGGCCAACCCGTCCTGGCCGCGTCCTTCCTTCTGGCTGCCGGCACGGCCGCGCACGCCGCCACCCTGGCAGTCGGCCCCGGCCTCGCCTACGCGACGCCTTGCAAGGCTTTTGCGGCGGCAGCGGACGGCGATACCGTCGAGATCACCGGCAATGTCACCTATAGCGGCGACGTGTGCGGCATCTACCGCAACAACCTCATCATCCGCGGCGTGAACGGCCGCCCGAAGATCGACGCGGCCGGCCGCAATGCGATGGGCAAGGGCACCTGGGTCGTGGTGGGCAACAATGTCTCGATCGACAATGTCGAGATGTTTGGCGCCAAGGTGGCGGACCAGAACGGCGCCGCCCTGCGCCTCGAAGGCACCCACTTCACCCTGCAGCGCAGCTTCCTGCACGATAACGAGAACGGCATCCTGAGCAACGCCAACCGCAACAGCAATATCGTGATCGAACACAGCGAGTTCGGCCACAACGGCCACGGCGACGGCCAGACGCACAACCTGTACATCGGCGCCGCCAGGAGCCTGACCTTCCGCTACAACT
>JBKHWY010000147.1:0-9288 GCA_046566285.1 Gammaproteobacteria bacterium
AGCAAATCGGCCCCACGATGCGCCAGAAAATGCCGACGCCGGCCAGGGCGATGAAGGCCAGGGCAAGGGCAATCGTCAACAGCTTTTTGATCGGTTTCTTCACCGCCGCGCCACCTGCTGTGCGTACACCTGGCGGAACATCGGCACCAGCAGCTTGTTGCCGTATTCGCTCAGGTGGTCGGCGTCCGAGTACAGCGGGCGGCCATGCTGGCTGCCGTAGCAGCGCCCGTCGTGGCACAGGTAGGGCAGCGGGTCGAGGATCTTCACGCCGCAGCGGCGCTGAGCCTCGTCCTGCGCGCGCCAGACCCATTCATTGCGCTGGCGGTATTCATCCATCGAAATCGAGATGTCCTCATTTAGCCCGAAAGCCAGCCGGCGCGACATCGCCTTCGGCACCACCAGGCCCATCTCGGGGATGGGGCGCATCAGGTACACGGTGCGCTGGCGCGCCAGTGTGCAGGCGGTGTCGGTGATGTGGCGCCCGAATTCGGCCAGGTAGGCGGGCGAGGATACGGCCGCCGGCCGGTCGAAGTACACCACCGGATGGCCGTTTGCGGCTGCGTCCAGATTGTCGCCCATGGCCAGCGCGGCGTAGCGGTTCATCAGCACCACGGGGATGCTGGCCGGCTGCGCGGCCAGGGTGCGGGTGGCCCAGCCGATGAAGTCTTCGCAGCGATAGCTGCTGCCCAGGCGTGCGCTGTGTTCCGGCGCCAGCTTCATGCCTTGCACATAGGCGCAGCCGCTGTAGGTCCATTGCACCACGCCGGCATCCGGCGTGGGGCTGGCCGCCGCCAGGCTGGTCATGGCCGCCGAGGCATGGCTGTCGCCCAGGGCGATCACGCGCCACTGCGTCCCGCCCCAGATGCAGGACGGCGAGCTGGCGCCGTCGCGCGTGTGGCAATCGTTGCGGCGCGGGTTGACATTGGTGCTTTCCATCGCCGCCGCTTCCACGCGGCCCGGCAGGCGGCCCGGCACGCCGTCCATCGTTTGGATCGCCAGCGCGGGCGCCAGCACCAGCACGCCGACGGCGGCCAGGGTGCGCACCCCTACCTTCCACGGCGCGATCTGCCAGAGCGTGCGGGTGGGCCGCTCCACATAGCGGTACGACAGTTCGCCCAGCAGCAGCGTCAGTGCAAGCCCGGCAGCCAGGGTGGCGGGGTCGCCGGTGCGGTCCACGAAGGCGATGGCCACGAACACCGTCCAGTGCCACAGGTACAGCGAATAGGAGCGGTCGCCCAGCCATTGGGCCACGCGGCTGGCGGTCCAGGGGGACGTGTTCGATTCGCCCGCCAGCACCAGCATCGCCCCCACGACGGGGACGAGGGCGCGCCAGCCCGGCCACGGCGAATGGGTGTCGAACAGGGCGATGGAGGCGACGATCAGGGCGATGCCGGCGCTGTCCCAGCCGCGCCGGGCGCCGCCAGCACGCGGCGGCGCCAGCAGGTACACCAGGCCGCCGGCCAGCATCTCCCAGGCGCGCGTGGGCAGCAGGAAGAACGCGGCGGTGGGGTGGCCGGGCGTGGCGGCGACTGCGGCCAGCAGCGAGACGGCCAGCGCACTCACGGTCGTGACGAGCAGCGCGCGGCGGCCGGGCCACCACTTCCAGACCAGGCTGAGTAACACCGGCAGCAGCAGGTAGAACTGCCATTCGACCGACAGCGACCAGGTATGCAGCAGCCATTTGTCGTGCGAGGCGGTGTCGAAGTAGCCGGCTTCGGAGAAGAACTGGATGTTCGACAGGAAGGTCAGCGCGCCGGTGCTGTGCGCGCCCAGCTGGCGGTAGTCGGGCGGCGGCAGGAACAGGTAGCCGAGCAGCAGCAGCGTTACGCACAGCACCGTCAGCGCGGGCACGATGCGGCGGGTGCGCGCCGCGTAAAACGCCAGCAGTGAAAAGCGGCCGGCTTCGAGGCCGCGCACGACGATGCCAGTCATGAGGAAGCCGGAAATGGCGAAGAACACGTCCACGCCGACGAAGCCGCCCTGCATGCCGGGCACGCCGAAGTGGTACAGGATGACCGACACCACGGCCCAGGCCCGCAAGCCGTTGATGTCGGTGCGGAAGGACGCCGGGGCGGCCGGGGAGGGCGGTGGGCTGATGATGGACTCCGGGACGGCGCAGGAAAGGCCGGAAGGAATTGCGGAAAAGCAAAGATTCTATCGTAATGACATTTTCTTGTGGTGAAAAATTCTGGTCGCTTGCAGCTCGCTTGCTGGTATTTTCTGTTGCGTCCGTGACATGAGTGTGCGGCAGTTCTCGCGTACAATGTTCCTGATAAGTAAAACCGAGATGCAAAATGGAAACATTGTTATGGGCCCTGGACCTGATAGGGGTGGTGTACCTCTGCTTTTGGGCGCTCAGGCAGGACCAGCCCAAGCGCAAGCCGGGGAGCCCCGGCCGCCCGGATCGCTCTACCGCCACCCGCAATCAGTCGCGCTAGCCGCACCGTTCAAGAAGCTCTCCCATGCGTGACCTGTTTTTCGCGGCGATCCTCCCGTTCATGCTCTACCCCATGGCCAAGCGGCCCTTCATCGCGCTTGGGATGTGGATCTGGACCGCGCTGTTCTTCCCGAACGCGTGGATGTACGGCTTTGCCGCCGCGCTGCGCTACAACCTGCTGTTCACGGCGATCGCCATCCTCGGTTACGTGGTCCTGCAGGACAAGCCCAAGGCGAAATTCGGCGCGCTCGGGGGCGCGATCTTCCTGTTCCTGGCCTGGACCACGGTGTCGTCGACGATGACGCTGGCGCTGCCGGACGTGTCGTGGGAGATCTGGCTGCGCTTCTTCAAGGTGGTGCTGCTGTTCGTCTTCATCGTTCTCATCATCGACAAGAAGCTGCACATCGATTTCTTCCTCTGGTGCGTGATCCTGTCGGTCGGCTTCTACGGCGCGGTGGAAGCCTTGAAGTTCATCTTCAGCGGCGGCGGCCACCATATCGAAGGCTTCGCCGGCCACGTGCTGGGCGACCGCAACGAGCTGGCCCTGGCCTTCGTGATCACCCTGCCGATCTGCTTCTACCTGCTGGACGAATACGGCCAGCGCTCGAAGATCGTGTGGATGGGCCTGCTCGGCCTGATGGGATTGCTGGTGGCGGCCATTATCGGCACCCAGTCGCGCGGCGGCATGATCGCGCTGGTGGGCCTGGCCGGCTACCTGTTCCTGAAGACCAAGCGCAAGTTTTCCTTCCTGGTCCTGACCGGCATCCTGCTGTTCGGCCTGTCCTTCTTCGTCTCGGAAGAGTGGATGTCGCGCATGGACACGATCGGCCAGGCCGACCAGGATTCGTCCTTCATGGGCCGGGTGGTGGCGTGGAAGCTCAGCTTCATCATGGCCGTCAACCATCCCTTGTTCGGCGGCGGCTTCAAGGCGCTGGAATACTTTCCCAACTGGCTGGCGCTCTCGGACCAGTTCGGCAACTTCCCGTTCTTCTATACGGGCGGGCTGGAACCGGACACCAACAAGCCGCACGCCGCGCACAGCGTGTATTTCCAGGTGCTGGGCGAGCACGGCTTCGCCGGCCTGGCGATCTACCTGTGGATGCTGGCCACAGCCTTCCTGACGGCCAAGCGCACCGCCGCGGCCGCGCGCAAGGTGGCGGGCGCGGAATGGATCAATACCCTGGCTACCATGATCCAGTTGTGCATCTTCTCGTTCTGCCTGGGCGGCGCGGCGCTGAGCTTTGCCTACTTCGACCTGATGTTCGCCCTGTACGGGATCATCGTCGTGCTGCGCCTGCGGATCCTGCCGGCCCTGGCGAAGGACCAGGCCAAGGATCAGGCGAAGGACCAGGCCACGTGAACCTGGATATCGCCAAGGGCTTGCTGATCCTTCTGGTGGTCATCGACCATAACGACTTTTCACGCTCGCTGTTTCCCGGTTTTTTGCTGGGTCTGTCGTTCCATGTGGCGGGCTTTTTGAGCATCCCCTTCCTCAAGCCCGCGCGGCCCCTGTTCACGCGTGAATTCGTCCAGTACGCGTTCCGCCTGTACTACCCTTTCCTGCTGGTGGCCTGCTGCACCTGGCTGGCGCTGACGGTGGCCGGCCACGCCGATCCGCTTGCGCGCGTGGGCTTGCTGCTGCACGCCCTCGCAAGCGGCAATTCGGCCCTGCTGAAAGCGGCCACCGGCATGGCCCTGCTGTGGTTCCTGCCTTCGTTCATCGCCTTGATTGCCGTGCGTTCGCTGCTGGCGGACGCGCCCCGTGCGTTGCGCAGGCTGGCCCTCGCCGCGGTCGTCCTCATTCATCCGCTGATCGGCGCAGTGGCCCCCGCCGTCCAGGACTATCTGCCCCTTGGCCTGCTGCCCGCGCTCTACATCGTGCCGCTGGCGCTGCTGGCGGTGGCGCTGCAGCGGCGCGTCTTCGATGCCATGCGCGTGCTGCCCGCCGTGGCGTGGACCGTGCTGGCGTATGGCGTGGCCAAGGCCGTGCAGATGCACCTTGGCCTCTACAACGAGATCGGATTTGCGCTGGTGGCCGACTTCAGCGACCTGGGCGCGCTGGCCGCCAACGATGCCGAAGCCGTCACCGGCACCCTGATGGTATTCCAGCTGTGCCGCCTGCCCCTGGGGCGCCTGGCCGAGGTGCTTGGACAAGCCAGCATGCAGGTGTACCTGCTGCACGCCTTCGTGGCGCTGGCGCTGGCCAGGCTGCTGGTGCGCCTGTTCCCGCACTGGCCGGTGCTGGCGCTGTTCCTGGCCTCGCTGGCCGGCACGGTGGCGCTGACGCTGGCGCTGGCGCGGCTGATCGTAGCCCAGCCGCGTCTGCGCGCCCTGGTATTCCCACGCACCACGGGCGAATGGAAGGCGGCACTGGCGCGCACGCGCCGCCCCGGTTCGGCCTCTTCCGTTTGATGCCGACGTGATAACATGACGGGTTTTTCCGACACGCATTTTCCCAGGCTCGCACCGCTCCCATGACAACCAAGGTCTGCATCACCATCGACACCGAATTCAGCATCGGTGGGGCCTTCGGCAATGCCGCGCGCCTGCCCGTCGGTGAGCAGATGGTGCTGTGCAATGTGAACGGCCGCTCGGAAGGCCTGGGCTTCATGCTCGACACCTTCCGCCGCCACCGTGTGCAAGCCACCTTCTTTGTCGAGACGGTGCACCGCTACCACTTCCGCGACGATCCCATGCGAGCGCTGGTGCACCGCATCCGCGACGCCGGCCACGACCTGCAGCTGCACAGCCATCCGTGCTGGTCGCTGTTCCAGCACGCCGACTGGCGCGAGCGCGCCCGCAGCAGCCGGCGCCAGGACGATTATTTCGGCCGCTCGGTCGACGATTCGGTGCGCCTGATCGAGCAGGGCGTCGAGACCTTCGCGGACTGGGGCCTGCCGCGCCCGACGGTCTTCCGCAGCGGGAACCTGCAGCACGACGACAATTTGTACCTGGCGCTGGCGCGCACCGGCATCCCGTACGCCTCCAACGTGGCGGTGGCGATTTTCGACAGCGGCCTGCCCGATTACCGCGTCTACAGCGGGCAGCACGTGCGCCATGGGGTGACCGAATTCCCGGTGCTGACCTTTTCGGACTGGAAGGTGGGCGGCCGCCAGCACCTGAAATCGCTGACGATTGCCGGCACCAGCTTCGCCGAAACCCGCACCCTGCTCGAGCGCGCGCGCGCGGCCGGCATTCCATTGGTGGTGCTGCTGACCCACCCGTTCGAATACGTGCAGAGCAGCGATTCGCGCCTGGCCCATGTGCGCCGCCACAGTGTCAACCAGGGCCGCTTGACGCGCCTGTGCCAGTACCTGGACCAGCACCGCGACCGCTTCGAGGCGGTCGGCCTGGCGCAGGCGGCGGCCGCCGTGGCCCCCGGCCCGAGCGCCAACGCGCTGGTGTCGGGCAAGCTGTGGCAAAGCCTGCCGCGCATGGCCACCCAGGTGGCGTACGACAAATTCGGCCAGTTCCTGCTGGCCGCGACGAAAGGAAAGCGTGAAAGCGTGGATTGATCGCCGTTTCGGCACCTGGCGCGGGCTGGTGCGCTCGCTGCTGGCCCATGCCGAGCTGTACACCGGCCGGCTGGCGCCCTTCACCCTGCGCCATCCCGAGCGCGTGCGGCGGGTGGTGTACGTCTGCCTGGGGAACATCTGCCGCAGCGCGTACGGCCACCACGTGGCCGTCGAAGCGGGCCTGAACGTGGCCTCGCTGGGGCTGTCCACCACCACCGGCGTGGGCTCCCCGGCGCAGGCCGTGCAGGCCGCAAGCCGCAACGGCGTGGACATGCGCGCCCACCGCGCGCGCGACTACAAGGATTTCGAGGTGCGTCCCGGCGACCTGTTCCTGGTGATGGAAGTGCGCCAGGCGCATGAGCTGCGTCGCCGCCTGGGCGCGCGCGACGACGTGCAGATCTGTTTGCTGGGCCTGTGGTGCAAGCCGGCGATGCCGCACCTGCACGACCCGTTCACGCTCAGCGACCCGTATTTCGACACCTGCTTTGCGCGCGTGCGCGCCGCCACCCTGAACCTGGCGCGCGTACTGCCCAATGCCCGCGCCAGCGCGCCGGCCAGCCAGGCTTCCCCTTCCCACCCATGACCCCCATTCAGGCCAGTTTGCCAGCCGTAGTGCTGGGCATCGACACGCCGATCGGGCTGACCATCGTGCGCGACCTGGGCCGCGGCGGCGTGCGTGTGACCGGCATCGGCCGCACCCCGGACGCGCTCGGCCTGGCCTCGCGCTACCTGGCGCAGGGCCTGGTGCGCGCCAAGGGCGAGGCCGCGCTGATCGCGCAGCTGGTGCAGCTGGCCGGGGAGCTTGGGCCAGCGTGCCTGTTCGCCGTGTCCGAAGGCGACATCGCTTTGCTGAACCGCCACCGCGCCGCGCTCACCGGCTACAAGCTGCTGTTTGCCGACGAGGCGCGCATGAGCCGGGTGCTGAACAAGGACCGCACCTATGAAGCGGCCGCGCGCGTGGGCATCCGCGTGCCGCGCACCGAGCAGGTGGAGAGCCTGGAGCAGGCGCGCGCGCTGCTGGGCGTGCTGCGCTTTCCGGTGGTGCTCAAGTGGGCCAATCCGGTGGACGTGGTGGGCCGGCTGTCCGCCGCCGGCATTTCGCTCGACAAGCTGCACTACTGCTACAGCGGCGAAGAACTGCTGCGCTACCTGACGCGTTTCGAGCAGGTCGGCGTCTACCCGCTGATCCAGGAATACTGCGCCGGTTATGGCCTGGGCCAGTTCGTGCTGATGAAGGATGGCCAGGCCCAGTACACCTTCCAGCACCGGCGCGTGCACGAGTGGCCGCCCGAAGGAGGCTTTTCTAGCCTGTGCGAATCGGTCGGGCCGGGCGAGCACCGCGCGCTGATGGAGCGATCCGTGGCGTTGCTGCGCGAACTGGAATGGGAAGGCACGGCCATGGTGGAGTACCGCTTCGATCCGGCCACCGGCGAAGCTGCGCTCATGGAGATCAACGGGCGCTTCTGGGGCAGCCTGCCGCTGGCCTACCATGCGGGGGCGCGCTTTCCGTGGATGACCTATGTGCTGCTGGGCCTGGGCCAGCCGCTGACTCCCGAGCCTTACCGCAGCGGCGTGCGTTGCCGCTTCATGCTGCCGGAAACCAAGCGCTTGCTGCGCGTGCTGTTCGGCCAGCGCCACATCGCCGACAAGAGCCTGTCGTTCCCGCGCCTGCCGGCCTTGCTGGGTTACCTGGCGGACTTCGTGCGCCCGCGCGGCAGCTATTACGTGTTCGAGTGGAGCGACCCGCGCCCTTTCTTCAGCGACGTCGGCCAGATGCTGTCCAAGGGCGTGAAGGCCGTCGGCGCGCGGGTGTGGAAGCGAAGCTAAGCACGACAATAAGCCTGAAATAAAAAAGGGTGGCGCCGAAGCGCCGCCCTTTGTTTATCTGCCGTGCCTACCGCCGTCCGCTCAGTTCCGCGGCACGATGGCGAACTGCGCGCCCTGGGTATAGTCCGGCTTGACGCTGCGGGCCATGAACTTCTGCCATGCCGCCGCACCGTCCGCGCCGCTGGCGTCGGCCGCGTAGGCCAGTGCCGGCTGCAGGTTGGACGGGTAGCCCTGGCCATCCGACGAGTAGCCGGTCATCTCGCCCACCTTCAGCTTCAGGTAGGCCGCCATGTCGGCGCCGCCGCAAGCCAGCGCGGTGTACGCCGCCGGATGGGTGGCCTTGAAGGCCTGGCCGATGGTCGTGTAGAGCGGGCTGGTGCTGCTGTCGCGCACCTTGAGCGAATACACGCTGGCGTTGATCCAGCAGGTGTCCGCGCCGGTCATGCGGTCGATCGGGAAGCGGCCTTTCCACTGCAGCAGCGGGCGGGCGTTCTCGTTGCCCAGTTCGACCAGGTGGCCGATGGCGGCGGTGAAGAAGTCGTCCATCCACGGTGCGATGCCGGTGGCGCTGTCGTACACGACCGCATAGCCATGGGTCAGGATGCCCAGGGGAGCGGCGCGGTTGTTGGTGTAGTTGGCGTCGTACCAGGCCACGTTGGACGACACGAAGTGCGCGAACTGCGGCTTGAACGGGTCGTTGTCCGGCGTGATGTAGGCCGCTTCGCCGATCGTGCGCAGGCTCCATGCCTGGCCGCGCACCTGGTCCGACTTCACCAGGCCCTTGCCGTATTCACGGTAGTACGGGTTGCTGAAGAAAGTCGAGTACATGGCCAGGAACTGCAGCTCTTCCAGGTAGTAGTAGTCGCCCGTGACCATGTACGGCAGGTAGGCAAAACCCGGCTGGTGGTCGGTGTCGCCCGAATTGGGCGTGGTGCAGGCCGTCGTGGTGGCGCAGACCGGGAACGACTCGTACTTGCGGGTGGCCGGATTGAGCGTGTCCGATGCGCGCCCCAGGATCGTCATGTACGGGAATTCGGCGATCGAGACCGGGCGGTCGGTCACTTTGTTACGGTAGTGGAGCGAATAGCTGCCCGCCAGGTCGGCCGTGCCCAGAGTGACGTCCTTGGCGCGCTTGTCCATCGAGAGCAGGTAGGTGGTCGCCCAGCCCGGCAGGATGCCGATGTCCGGACGTCCACCGGTGGTGCCCATCGCAGGCATGGCCAGGCCCGTGCCCATCGGCTCGATCTTCGCGCCGGTCCATGCCGCCTTGTACGCGTTCAGGAAGGTCTCGCTGAACTTCACGCTCTGGTCGTAGTTCGGCAGGGCGCGGCTGGCGATCAGGTAGGCGGTGTTGTGCTTGATGTGCACCTGCGGTTCGGCGCCCCACCAGAACACCTTGCGCCAGCGCGCGTGGTGGTAGTGGGTCAGCGCGGCCTTGCTGTAGACGGTCTGCGCGCCCACGGCGATCTGGGCGTCGTAGGTGAAGTTCTGCGGCTGCGCCTCGTAGGC
>JBKHWY010000148.1:0-9253 GCA_046566285.1 Gammaproteobacteria bacterium
CATTACAATATCGCAATGTGGGTCGGGAAGGCTCACCAATTTTCACATCGATCGAATAACTGGAGCCCATCATGTTCAAGCTGCGCCTGTCCCACCTGCGAACCTCATGCGCGCTGGCGCTCGCCAGCCTGGCCATTGGCGTGCAGGCAGCGCCCGCGCACCGGCACGACGACCAGCGCTACGAAGACGCGCGCCACGCCTGCGACAACGAACGCAACCAGGGCCAGCGCAAGAAATGCCTGCGCGAGCTGGAGCGCGACCATCCGCGCCTGGCCGAGAACGGCACACAAGGCCACGGCAAGGCACAGCACTGCAGCGACTGCGGCCGCGTGCTGGGCGTGCGCAGCGAAAAGCGCGACGGCGACAGCAACGCGCTGGGCGTGGTGGCGGGCGGCGCGGCCGGCGCCCTGCTGGGCCACCAGGTCGGCGGGGGCAACGGCAAGACGCTGGCCACCATTGCCGGCGCCGTGGGCGGCGCCTACGCCGGGAAGAAGATCCAGGAAAAGGCCAACGCCACCCGGATCTGGACGGTGGACGTCGAATACGACAACGGCCGGCGCGGCTCGGTCAGGTTCGACCGCGACCCCGGCCTGCAGCGCGGCGACCGCGTGCAAAAGGCCGGCGCCTCGCTGCGCCGCCTGTAAGCGGCCAGATAGCGGCCATGGCGTCCTACCTGCGCTACCACGACGGCCTCGAACAGAAGCAGGAGCACGAGGACGCCATCATCGAACGTATCGTCGAATCGATGATGCGGGTGAGCCGGCGCGTCTTCGACCGCCACCGCCATGCGCACCGCGAAGCCCATGCCAAGAGCCATGGCGTATTGACCGGGACGCTATGCGTGCATGAGGCGCTGCCGCCCGAACTGGCGCAAGGGATCTTCGTGCCCGGCGCCCGCTACCCGGCCCTGGTGCGCCTGTCGACGGCGCCGGGGGACATCCATAGCGACAAGGTGCCGATGCCGCGCGGGATGGCCATCAAGCTCTTGAATGTGCCGGGCACGCAGGTGCTGGCGCAGCGGGTGCAGGCCAGCACCCAGGACCTGCTGCTGGTGAACCATCCGGTGATCCCGTTCGGCCATGCGGCCGCTTATCTCACGGTGCAGGAAGCGATCGAACGGCACATGGACGATCCGGACAGCGTACTGCGCCTCGGCGCGCTGATCGCGCGGGGCGGCAAGCACGCCTTGCATGCCGTGGGCGCGGACAGCCCGGCGCTCGACCTGCTCGGGGTGCCGAACACGCACATCCTGGGCGAGACCTTCCACAGCATGGCGGCGCTGCGCCATGGGGACTACGTGGCCAAGTTGAGCGCGGCGCCGCTGTCGGCCAATGTGCGTGCACTGGCCGGGGCGGCGCTGGACGGCGGCAGCGATTCCGAACTGCGTGACCGGGTGGTCGCGTTCTTCGCCGGCGAAGAGGCCGAGTATGAGCTGCGCGTGCAGCTGTGCACCGATGGCGCGCGCATGCCCATCGAGGATGCGTCGGTCGAGTGGCCGGAGCAGGACTCTCCGTACGTGTCGGTAGCGCGGCTGCGCATCCCGGCCCAGAATGCCTACAGCGCGGCGCGGCGGGCCTACTTTGACGATGTGCTGACCTTCAATCCCTGGCACTGCGTCGAGGCCCACCGCCCACTGGGCTCGATCATGCGCGCGCGCCTGGCGGCCTACGAGGCGTCATCGGAATTCCGCCACCAGATGAACGGACGCGCGCGCGTCGAGGTTGAGGATATCGGGCAGGTGCCCGACTAGGTCAGTCCTAGATTCAGTCCTAGAACTGCGCCTCGTCCAGCGCTAGCACGCCGCTGCTTCCCTCGACGATGGCGGCGCGCAGCCCCGCCGCCTGGGACAGCACATGATCGGCAAAGAAGCGTGCCGTGCCCAGCTTGGCCCGGTAGAACGCCGCATCGCCCTCGCCCGCCGCCAGCCGGCGCTGCGCCGCCAGCGCCGCGCGGCCCATCTGCCAACCGCCCAGCACGATGCCGGCCAGCTTCAGGTAAGGCACGCTGCCCGCATACACGGCCTTCACGTCCGCCTTGGCATTGGCCAGCACGAACGCCACCACATCCTCCAGCGCGGCGGCGCCCTGGGCGAGCTGGGTTCCGATCGGGGCCAGCTCGCCGCTCAACTGCGCGGCGGTGGCGCGCACCTCCGCAACCAGCTCACGCGCCACTGCGCCGCCATCGCGCACGGTCTTGCGGCCCACCAGGTCGTTGGCCTGGATCGCCGTGGTGCCTTCATAAATGGTGAGGATCTTGGCGTCGCGGTAGTGCTGCGCCACCCCGGTTTCCTCGATAAAGCCCATCCCGCCATGCACCTGCACGGCGTCGCGCGCCACGTCCTGGCTCATCTCGGTGGACCAGCCTTTGATGATCGGCACCAGGTACTCGTACACGGCCAGCCTGGCCGCGCGCGTGGCCGCATCGGGATGGTGGTGCGCGAGGTCGGACAGGCCGGCGCCGACGTAGGCCAGCGCGCGCGCTGCCTCGGTCTGGGCGCGCATCGACATCAGCATGCGCCGCACGTCCGGATGGTGGATGATGGTGACCGGGCCGCTGGAGCCGGCCACGTCGCGCGACTGCACGCGCTCGCGCGCGAACGCCACCGCCTGCTGGTAGGCCCGTTCGGCCAGGCCGATGCCCTGCATGCCCACGCCAAAGCGGGCCGCATTCATCATGATGAACATGTATTCGAGCCCGCGGTTTTCCTCGCCCACCAGCTCGCCGATGGCGCCGCCATGGTCGCCGAACTGCAGCACGGCGGTCGGGCTGGCCTTGATGCCCATCTTGTGCTCGATCGAGACGCAGTGCACGTCGTTGCGCGCGCCCAGCGACCCGTCGGCATTGACGAGGAACTTGGGCACGATGAACAGCGAAATGCCCTTCACGCCCGCAGGCGCGTCCGGGGTGCGCGCCAGCACCAGGTGGACGATGTTCTCGGCCAGGTCATGCTCGCCGTAGGTGATGTAGATCTTGGTGCCGGACAGCTTGTACGTGCCGTCGCCCTGCGGCACCGCGCGCGTGCGCACGGCCGCGAGATCCGAGCCGGCCTGCGGCTCGGTCAGGTTCATGGTGCCGGTCCACTGGCCGGAGATCAGCTTGTCCAGATAGAGCGCCTTCTGCTCCTCTGAGCCTGCCGTCAGCAGCGCTTCAATGGCGCCGTCGGTCAGGAGCGCCACCAGCGCGAACGACAGGTTGGCGGCGTTGAGCATCTCGATGCAGGGGGTGGCCACCAGCTTGGGCAGTCCCTGCCCGCCATACTGCGCCGGATGCTGCACGCCCTGCCAGCCGGCCTGCGCGAAATCGCGGAAGGCTTGCTTGAAGCCCTTGGAAGTGGTGACCGCGCCATCGTGCCAGGCGCTGGGCTCCTTGTCGGCCGGATGGTTCAGCGGCGCGATTTCGGCGGCGCAGAACTTGGCGTTTTCTTCGAGGACGGCTTCCACCGTGTCGGGTGTGGCGTCTTCGCAGCCGGGCAATTGGCTGATGGCGGACAGGTCGGCCAGCTCGTTCATCACGAACAGCATGTCCTTCAGGGGGGCGGTGTAGCTGGTTGAGCTCATTGGCGGGTCTCCAAAAAATTCAAGCCACGCCGGACCCGGCATTGTGTACCGGGTCAGCCGTGGCTTGCATGTGCAGCGAACGGATTGTCGTGAGTATGGGGTGTCGCTTAGCCCAGCTGTTTGACCAGGTCGGGCACCACCTCGAACAGGTCGCCCACGATGCCGTAGTCAGCCACCGAGAAGATCGGCGCTTCCGGGTCCTTGTTGATGGCCACGATGGTCTTGGAATCCTTCATGCCGGCCAGGTGCTGGATCGCGCCGGAGATACCGATGGCGATGTACAGCTGCGGCGCCACGATCTTGCCGGTCTGGCCGACCTGCCAGTCGTTCGGCACATAGCCCGCGTCCACGGCGGCGCGCGAGGCGCCCATGGCGGCATTGAGCTTGTCGGCCAGGGGTTCGAGCAGCTTGAAGTTGTCGCCCGAACCCATGCCGCGGCCACCGGAGACGATGATCTTGGCGGCGGTCAGTTCCGGACGATCCGACTTGGCCAGTTCGCGGCCGACAAAGCTGGACTTGCCGGAATCGGCCACGGCGGCCACGTTTTCCTGCGCGGCCGAGCCACCGGTGGCGGCGGCGGCGTCGAAGCCGGTGGTGCGCACGGTGATGACCTTGACCTTGTCGCCCGACTGCACGGTGGCGATCGCGTTACCGGCGTAGATCGGACGCTCGAAGGTGTCGGGCGCATCGACCTTGGTGATTTCCGAGATCTGCGCCACGTCCAGCTTGGCGGCCACGCGCGGCAGCACGTTCTTGCCGAAGGCGGTGGCGGGTGCGAGGATGTGCGAATAGTTGGCGGCGACGGCGAGGATCTGCTCGGCGACGTTCTCGGCCAGGCCATCGGCCAGGTGCGGCGCGTCGGCGACCAGCACCTTGGCGACGCCGGCGATCTGGGCGGCCTGCGCGGCGGCGGCGCCGCAGTTGGCGCCGGCGACCAGCACGTGCACTTCGCCGCCGCATTGGGCGGCCGCGGTCACGGTGTGGTGGGTGCTGCCCTTGAGCGTGGCGTTGTCGTGTTCAGCAATGACTAATGCGACCATGTTGGATTTCCTATGTTCTTGGTAGGGACGGCGTGGCCGCGATCAGATGACTTTGGCTTCAGTGCGCAGCTTGGCCACGAGCGCAGCGGCGTCGGGCACCAGCACGCCGGCCGAGCGCTTGGCCGGCTCGAGCACTTTCAGGGTCTTCAGGCGCGGGGTGACGTCCACGCCCAGGTCTTCCGGCTTGACGGTTTCCAGCGGCTTCTTCTTGGCCTTCATGATGTTCGGCAGCGTCACATAGCGCGGCTCGTTCAGGCGCAAGTCGGTGGTGACGATGGCCGGCAGCGACAGCGCCAGCGTTTCCAGGCCGCCGTCGACTTCACGGGTCACAGTGACCTTGCCCTCTTCCAGCACCACCTTGGAGGCGAAGGTCGCCTGCGGCCAGCCCAAGAGGGCAGCCAGCATCTGGCCGGTCTGGTTGGAGTCGTCGTCGATGGCCTGCTTGCCCAGGATGATCAGCTGCGGCTGTTCCTTGTCCGCCAACGCCTTGAGCAGCTTGGCCACGGCCAGCGGTTCCAGGTCGGCACTGGTTTCGACCAGGATGCCGCGGTCGGCGCCGATGGCCATCCCGGTGCGCAGGGTTTCCTGGCATTGCGTCACGCCGCAGGACACCGCCACCACTTCCGTCACCTTGCCGCCTTCCTTCAGGCGGGTGGCTTCTTCCAGCGCGATTTCGTCGAACGGATTCATCGACATTTTGACATTGGCGATGTCGACGCCGCTGCCGTCCGACTTGACGCGCACCTTGACGTTGTAGTCGACGACGCGCTTGACGGGAACCAGGACTTTCATAGGGGTGCCTTTGGAAATAGGGTAACTCGGGTACGTGAGTGACGTGGGTCTAAAGTGGCCTAGATTATAAGAGAAAAACCGTTTCAGGACTAAATTAAAGCACGATCGTGCGATTTTTAGCTAGAAGAAAACCCCTAAACAGGGGCCCTTGAAAACGGCGTGGCGGCGCACCAGCCGGTGCGCGTCAGGAATGCAGTGGCCGGCTTATTTGCGGCGCATCAAAAAGATGAATTCGAACCCATTGTGGGAGTGCGACAGCAGCGCGTTGCCGGTCTGCTTGGCGAACGCCTGGAAGTCGCGTACGGAGCCCGAATCGGTGGCCACGATGCGCAGGACTTCGCCAGTGGCCATTTCGGCCAACGCTTTCTTTGCCTTCAGGATGGGCAGGGGGCAGTTGAGGCCGCGTGCGTCGAGTTCCTTTTGGTATTCCATGATCTCTGGGACGAAAGTCGTGTCGCTCATCACTTGCTCTTCGGTTGGTTGAACGTGGTCACGATTCAAATATACTCCAATTCCCAAACTTTGACGCACCGCACAAATATATGTTTATTTCGTTGCAAAAGCACAACGACTGTAGACCTTTTGCAATCGGAAATGTGATAGTTGGCGAGAGTTTAAGATTTACTGCAGGCGAGCCACTTTGAGACGGGGCAAGCCGGCAATCCACCGGCTTGCCCCTGTAAACATAGGCTTCGTCCCTTACCGCTACCTTACGCCTGCCTGGCCTTGCAACAGCCGGTCAGGCGCGCTGGCCGACCCACTCGGCCACGCCGGCCAAGGCCGCCGGCAGGCCGCTCGGATCGGTGCCGCCGGCCTGGGCCATGTCGGGGCGGCCGCCGCCCTTGCCGCCCACTTTCTGGGCCACGAAGTTGACCAGTTCCCCGGCCTTGACCTTCGCGGTGGCATCGGCGGTCACGCCGGCGATCAGGCTGACCTTGCCGTCGTTGACGCTGGCCAGCACGATGGCGGCGGTCTTGAGCTTGTCCTTGAAGCGCTTCTCGACGGCGGCGTTGTTCTTCCGCTCCTCCATGTCGATGAAGTCGATCACGATCAGGCCGCCCAGGTCGCGCAGGCGCAGCTGGCGTGCCACTTCCTCGGCCGCTTCGCAGTTGGTGTTGAAGGCGGTGGTCTCGATGTCCGAGCCGCGCGTGGCGCGTGCCGAGTTGACGTCCACGGAGACCAGCGCTTCGGTGTGGTCGATCACGATGGCGCCGCCGGAGGGCAGGGGAACGGTGCGGGAATACGCGGTTTCGATCTGGTGTTCGATCTGGAAGCGCGAGAACAGCGGCACGTCGTCGCTGTAGCGTTTCACGCGGTGAACCATGTCGGGCATCACATGGCTCATGAACTGGTGGGCCTGTTCGTAGATCTCGTCGGTGTCGATCAGGATCTCGCCGATGTCGGGCTGGAAGTAGTCGCGGATGGCGCGAATGACCAGCGAGGATTCCTGGTAGATCAGGAAGGCGCCGTGGGCCGACTTGCCGGCCCCTTCGATGGCGCGCCACAGTTGCATCAGGTAATTCAAGTCCCACTGCAGCTCTTCCACGTTGCGGCCGATGCCGGCAGTCCGCGCAATCACGCTCATGCCTTGTGGCAAATCGAGCTTGTCCATGGTTTCGCGCAATTCCTGGCGCTCCTCGCCTTCGACCCGGCGCGAGACGCCGCCGCCGCGCGGATTGTTAGGCATCAGCACCAGGTAGCGGCCAGCCAGCGACACGAAGGAGGTCAGGGCCGCGCCCTTGTTGCCGCGCTCTTCCTTTTCCACCTGGACCATGATTTCCTGGCCTTCGCGCAGGGCATCCTTGATCGAGGCATTGCGCACATCCACGCCTTCGCGGAAATAGGTGCGGGCCACTTCCTTGAATGGCAGGAAACCGTGGCGGTCTTCGCCGTAGCTGACGAAGCAGGCTTCCAGCGAGGGTTCGATGCGGGTAATCACGCCTTTGTAGATATTCGACTTGCGCTGTTCGCGGCCGGCCGATTCGATGTCGATATCGATCAGTTTCTGACCATCGACAATTGCGACGCGCAACTCTTCCTGCTGCGTCGCGTTAAACAACATGCGTTTCATTTTATTTTGACTCCGCGGCATGGTTAGCCGTTCCAGTGCCGCTCAAGTGCAAACGAGCGGCAAAAAGTACACGGGATGTACGCGGGAATACGGCGTGCTGGAGGGCGGGTATGCCTTTACGCGCGGCGCAGCAGGGCGACTGAGATAATCGTCAGCTCGTCAGTTGCTGGCCGCGACAGGGCGCGGTGGGGTCGATCGACATGCCGAGTGCACGCATCACCTGCAACTTCCCATGAGGCACCGGTCGAACCAGGTGCACGGGCCAAGCCAGGCGGTGAGCAAATTCATGGCCGTACCAAGGTCGGCCGCCATGCGCAGTCGTTTCGACGCGGGCAGGCTCGACTTCGGGTCGGGCGAAAACGACGAGCGTTATCGACACCATCATCCGGCGAGCCGACCCCACGGGCCAGCTTGCCGGTACTTATCCTTTAAATTCCAAACAAACCGATTCGGCAGCCTTGCGCGTCTATCCGATTACAACTGCGGTGCAACCTGGATTCGCGCAGGGATGTGCGTACACGTTTTTTCCATCGAATTTGCAAATTTGGCGAGGCCGATGGAGACGCCCCTGTGTAAAATATCGTTTTAATTCTTACACCAGCAGAGGTTTCACCGCCGCCTGTCGATTATATATTCAAAATGAAGGACTTAGAGAGAATTTCTGGGAAGACAGAAGAAATGAAGCAGAACGATGTTATTCCCCTCTCAACAACGGCGCACAGCCGGGCGGTCCTGCCACAAGCCCAGTTCGTCACCATCGAGGCGGAAGATGCGGGGCAGAGAATCGATAACTACCTGCTTCGCGTCTGCAAGGGCGTCCCAAAAAGCCATATTTACCGCATCCTGCGTTCCGGCGAAGTGCGCGTGAACAAGGGCCGCATCGACCAGCTGTACCGCCTTGCCGAAGGCGACGTGGTCCGCATTCCGCCCGTGCGTGTTGCGGAAAAGCCGACAAACACCGCCCCGGGCGCGGAATTTGCCATCCTGCACGAGGACAGCCATCTGCTGATTATCGACAAGCCGGCCGGCGTGGCCGTGCATGGCGGCTCGGGCGTGTCCTACGGCGTCATCGAGCAATTGCGCGCGGCCCGGCCGGATGCGAAATTCCTGGAACTGGTGCACCGGCTGGACCGGGAAACCTCGGGACTGTTGCTGCTGGCTAAGAAGCGCTCGGCCCTGACCCACCTGCACGAGCAGATGCGCGACGGCGTCACCGACAAGCGCTACCTGACCATGGTGGCGGGGGACTGGAAGAATGCACGCCAGCACATTCGTTTGCCCTTGCACAAATACACCACGGCCGATGGCGAGCGCCGCGTGAGCGTGCAGGCCGGCGGGCTGGAATCGCACACGGTGTTCAGCCTGCTGCGCAAATGGGAACAGTTTGCGCTGCTGGAAGCCGAGCTGAAAACCGGGCGCACTCACCAGATCCGTGTGCATCTGGCATCGTCCGGCTTTCCCATTCTGGGCGACGACAAATACGGCGATTTCGCCCTGAATCGCGCCCTGATGAAAGCCCAGGCCGACCGCGGCGCGCTCAAGCGCATGTTCCTGCACGCCCACCAGATCACCTTCATCCATCCGGAAACGGGCAAGCCGATGACGGTGAGCGCGCCGCTGCCTGCCGAGTGCGAACGTTTCTTGGTAAGCTTGGGGAAACCGGTGGCCGTGGCGCGCGCATGAGCTCCATCGACGGCGCATCAACTATTAATGAAGGAGCCGGGCCGCAAGGCATCGGATGACATGCCACGAAAGCAATTTGATCTGATCGTATTCGACTGGGACGGCACGCC
>JBKHWY010000149.1:0-9253 GCA_046566285.1 Gammaproteobacteria bacterium
CGGGTGGTCAGCAATTGGCCCAGGCCGAAATCGTCCACGCCCGCGTTATTCGAAATAACCGTCAGGCCCTTCACGTTTGAATCGCGCAGCGCGAGAATCAATGCCTCGGGAATACCGCACAGGCCGAAACCGCCCACGGCGATGGTCTGGCCATCGCTGACGATGCCGGCCAACGCCGAATCCGCGTCAGGATAAACTTTATTCATTACGCGTCCTTGTTGTGATTGTTTTGATTGCTCTGATCCATATGCATACACTTGCACGGCAAACCGCGCCTTGCCTGGTATGCATCATTGCTTCATATACGTGAAGCGGAATCTCAGCATAAAATAGGCAAGACCAAAGCACAATACCGTAGAAATACGTCCTATTTCGCTCGCATATATTCGGCAAAGCAACTTGACCTATATCAGATGACTCCAACTTTCACCATCGATTACGAGACCATTTTCAAGCACGCACCGGTGGGCATGTGCATCTCGGTCGATCGAGTGATTCAGGCCAGCAACGACGAACTGGCCGCGATGTTTCGCTACGCCGGTGGCGAGCTGAACGGCCAGTCCTTCCGCGTACTGTACCCGACAATGGATGAGTTCCTGCGCTCGGGCGACCGCATCGTGCCGGCGATGAACATGCGTGGGGTGTATTCGGACGAGCGCATCATGCGGCGCGCCACTGGCGAGCTGTTCTGGTGCCACGTGAGCGGGCGCGCGCTCGATCCCAAGTACCCGCTGGGGGCCGGGATCTGGACTTTCGAGGATGTCAGCGCCAAGCGCCCCGTCACGGCCGAGCTGACCCCGCGCGAACGCGAGATCGCCGCGCTGCTGGTGGAAGGCAAGACCAGCAAGCTGATCGCCAGGGATACCGGCCTGTCGCCGCGCACGGTGGAGATGCACCGCGCCAAGCTGATGAAGAAGTTCGCCGCCGCCACCTCGTCCGAGCTGGTGCACAAGCTGGTGGGCGTGGCGCGCTAGCCAGGCGCGCCCGGCGTCGAGGGTGGCGGGCTCGACCCTCAAGCGGTCGAACCGCCGGGCCGGGCGCTTGCGATTACTTGTCGGCGATCTTGACGAAATCGGCCTTGAGCGCCACGCCGCCCACCACGTTACCCACGTGGCATTCGAATTCCGTCTCGCTCGAATACTCGACATTGTTGTAGTTGCTGACGATGTTCACCACCGCGTTCGCACCCAGGGCCTGCGCGCGCTTTTGCAGGTTCAGCATGGCCGACAGGAAGGCCCAGTGGCAGACTTTTTCGTCGGACTTGCCGAAGGCATTGGTTTTCTGGCTGGTCTTGTCCGAGCCGCGCTTTTCCAGCACCTTCGGGGTTTTCTGCTGGCCCCAGAAGAATTTCACCTGGTTGAGCTTGTCGCGCGCGTTGTTATCGTTCATTGCATTTTCGATCGGCACGAGCACTTTCTTGTCGGCCGCCTGGACCGAAACGGTGCTGCCCAGGGCTGCCAGTACGAGCGTTGCCAAAACCAGTTTTTTCATCTTGTTTTCCTTCAGGTGAGTGAGGTGATGCTAAAGGGGTGCTGCATAAGGGGTGCTGCTTAATCAAACCTCTTGAAGATCAGCGAGGTGTTAATGCCGCCGAACGCAAAATTGTTCGACATGACGATATCCACGTCGAGCCTGCGTCCTTCGCCGCGGATGTAGTCGAGCGTGCCGCAGCGCGCATCGACCTGCTCCAGGTTGATGGTGGGGGCGAACCAGCCTTCGCGCATCATCTGGATGCTGATCCACGCCTCCAGCGCGCCGCACGCGCCCAGCGTGTGGCCCATGTAGCTCTTGAGCGAACTGATGGGCATATCCGGCCCGAACACGGCCGCCGTGGCCGTGGTCTCGGCGATGTCGCCCTGCTCGGTCGCGGTGCCGTGCGCGTTGACGTAGCCGATGCGGGAGGCCTCCAGGCCCGCGTCGGCCAGCGCCAGCCGCATCGCCCCTTGCATGGTGGCGGCGTTCGGCTGCGTCACGTGGCAGCCGTCGCTGTTGGTGCCGAAGCCGATCAGCTCCGCGTGGATGGTGGCGCCGCGCGCACGCGCATGCTCCAGCTCTTCCAGCACCAGGCAGCCGGCCCCTTCGCCGATCACCAGGCCATCGCGCGCGCTGTCGAACGGGCGCGGGGTCTGGTGCGCCGCGTCGTTGCGCACGCTGGTGGCAAACAGGGTGTCGAACACGGCGGCCTCGGTGGCGCACAATTCGTCCGCGCCGCCCGCCAGCATGGCCACCTGTTTGCCGCTCTGGATGGCCTCATACGCGTAGCCGATGCCCTGGCTGCCCGAAGTGCAGGCCGACGAGGTGGTGATCACCCGGCCCGTCAGGCCGAAGAACACGCCAATGTTGACCGGCGCCGTGTGCGCCATCATCTTGATGTAGGTAGTGGCCGTGATGCCGCGCGTGCTGCGCTCTTCCATCATGCGGCCGAAGTCGCCGATGGCGCTGGGCGTGCCGGCCGAGGACCCGAAGGCAATGCCCATCTGGCCGCTCCTGAGCAGCGGATCGTTCAGCAGGCCTGCGTCCAGCAGCGCCATTTCGGCGGCGCGCGTGGCCATCAGCGCCACCCGGCCCATGCTGCGCGTGGCCTTGCGGTTGAAGCCTTCGGTCAGCGTGAAGGGCGCGGCCGGCGCGCCCAGGCGGGTGTTCAGGCCTTCGTAGTCTTCCCATTCGCCCATGCGGGCGATCGCATTGCGGTACTCGCCCAGGCGCGCGCGGATGGTGGGCCAGTCGCAGCCCAGCGGGCTGATGCCGGCCATGCCGGTGACCACCACCCGTTTTGGAGTCTTGCTGCCTGTGCTCATGCCATGCCTCCATTGACCGAAATGACCTGGCGCGTGATGTAGGCCGCATCCTCGCTCAGCAAAAAGCTGACGGTGGCGGCCACTTCCTCCGGCTTGCCCACCCGGCGCGCCGGGATCATCCTCAACGCTTCTTCCAGCGGCACGTCCTCCACCATGTCGGTGTCGATCAGGCCGGGCGCCACGCAGTTGACGGTGATATGCCGCTTGGCCAGTTCCAGCGCCAGCGCCTTGGACGCGCCGATGATGCCGGCCTTGGCGGCGCTGTAATTCACCTGGCCGCGGTTGCCGATCACACCCGACACCGACGCCAGCGTGACGATGCGGCCGGCCTTGCGGCGCTGCACCAGTGGCATCACCAGTGGCTGCAGCACGTTGTAGAAGCCATCCAGGTTGGTCTTCAGGACGCTGTCCCAGTCCTCCCCGCTCATGGCCGGGAAGGCGTTGTCGCGCGCGATGCCGGCATTGCACACCACGCCGTAGTAGCAGCCGTGTTCACCGATGTCCGCCTCCAGCGCCTGCGCGGCGGCGGCGCGCTCGCCAATATCGAACTGCAGCACGCGCACCGCGCGTCCGAGCGCGGCGATTTCACCCGCCACTGCGTCGGCTTCCTCGCGCCGGCTGCGGCAATGGACCACGACGTCATAGCCGTCGCGCGCCAGGCGCAGGGCAATCGCCCTGCCGATTCCGCGCGACGAACCGGTCACCAGGACCGTGCCGCGCGCGCTACCAAGGGTGCTCATTTAGAAACTCCGCTGCAAAAATTCATTAACGTTATCGGGCTGGAAGACCGTCAGGGTCCCCGTTGCCAGGCTGGCCTGGGTGGCCGCGTCCATGATGCGACAGTCGAACGCCGCCAGGCCGTTCTCGCCCTGCAGCACATGCTGGGCGTGCACGTGCAGCACCTGGTCGGCACGGAACAGGGGCACGCTGCACAGGTAGCGGCGCGAACCGAGCAGGAAACCCACGCGCACCGGCTCGCCGCGCTGCACCGCCTGATAGCCCGCGTGCGCGGCGATGGCCTGCGCCATGTATTCGATGCCGACCCACGAACCCACGCCGGCGCCATCGAAAAACACGCTGTGCGCGCCGATGGTTACGGCCGCGCACAGGCTGTCGGCGTTGGCGCTCACCACATGGTCGAGCAGCACCATCTCACCCTGGTGCGGCACCAGTTCGCGGATGGGAAGGAAGGTCCTGGCGTTCATGATGTCCGTCCAAAAATCAAGGCGGCATTCGAGCCGCCAAAGGCAAACGAGTTGGAAAGCGCCCACTCGAGCGGGCGCCCCAGGCGTGCGCCCACGGCCGCCACGTTCAGCGCCGGCAGGGCGGGGTCGGGCACGCCGTCCCACAGCTGCGGCGGCAGCATGCCGACGCGGTTATCGTCCTGCATGGCCAGCCAGCAGAACGCCGCTTCCAGCGCCGCTGCCGCGCCCAGCGCGTGGCCGGTGAAGCCCTTGGTGGACGCCACCGCCACCTCGGCGCCGAACAGCGCATGCACGACGCGCGACTCCATGGCGTCGTTCTGCGGCGTGGCGGTGCCGTGCAGGTTGATGTAGTCAATCGCCCCCGCATCGATGCCGGCACGGTTCAAGGCCTGGCCGATGGCCAGGCGCGCGCCGCTGCCTTCCGGGTCGGGCGCCGACATGTGGTGCCCGTCCGAGGCTTCGCCCCAGCCGCGCAGGGCGATGGCGGCCGGCTCGCGCGACATCAAAAACAGCCCCGCCCCCTCACCGATGTTGATGCCCCGGCGGTTGGCGGACAAGGGGTTGCAGGGCTCGGCGCTGACCGATTCCAGCGCCGAGAAGCCCGCCACCGTGAAGCCGCACAGGCTGTCCACCCCGCCCGTGACGACCGCGTCCAGCGCGCCGATGCGAAGCAGGCGCGCGGCGCTGGCCATCGCCTTGGCGGCGGACGCACAGGCTTCCGAGTGCACGTAGGCCGGGCCGGCCAGCCCGGCCGCCTGGGCGATGCATTCGGCCGGCGACACCATCTCCTGCTGGCCGTAGTGAAAGCGGGCGGGCAGCCCATCGCCATGCACAAACGCGCGCATGGCCGCCTCGGTCTCGGCCACGCCGGAGGTGCTGGTGCCGATGATGACACCGATGCGCGCCGCGCCGTAGCGCGCCCTGGCCGCTTCCAGCGCCGGGCGGATCTGCTCCAGCGCGCCCAAGGTCAGCTGGTTGTTGCGGCTGCGCTGGCGCAGCGGCAGGTGCGCCACATCCGGTAAGGGACTGGTCACGCAGCCGAGCGGCAGCGCGCGGCCCGGGGAGTAGTCCTGCGTGACGGTCAGGCCAGTCGCGCCCGCGAACAGGCGCTCGCGCACCTCCTTGCCGGAGGCGCCCAGCGCGCAGACGATGCCGCAATCGTTCAGGTAAGCCGTCGTCATTGCACGCTCGCCGATTCAATACTCAAGCGGTAGCCGTAGCGCTGGTTGTCCAGCACCACGGTGCCGCTCCAGCGCGGCGCGCCGCTGTACGTGATGCGCGCCACCTGCGCATCGTCCAGATACAGCGTGCGGCTCAAGCCCTGTTCCTCGATGCGCCAGCCGGCCGGCAGCGCTTGCGCGATCGCCTCCACCGGCCACAGGGTCAGCTGCAAGTCTTCCAGCACGTCTTCGGCGCGCACCTGGCGCGGCAGCATCACGTGGCGCCAGGCGCTCAGCTCCTTGCCGTCGTACTTCACCGACAGCACGCGTTGGCCCAGCGCCAGTCCCACCACCTGCACGGCGTTGGCATCGGCCTCCACGGCGGCGTCCAGTTCATCGATGCGCCCCTTACGCTCCACCGTCAGGTGCTGCTGCAGGGCGATGGACTCGCCCAGCGCGGCGGGCGCGAGCCGCAAGCCCAGGCGGGCCACGGGCGCCGGATCGCTGGCGCAACCGGCCAGCGCCAGCGCGGTGGCTGCGGTGGCAAAGAGCGCGGCACTTTTACGCATGTTCTACATCCTCTTGTTGGGTAAAGCATGGCGCCAGCAGCCAGGCCAGCGCGGTCCCCACCAGCATGGTGGCGCCAAAGGCCCGCAGCGCGGGCGTGTTGGACAAGGCCAAGAGGCCAAAGGACAAAATCGTGTTGGCGGCCGACAGCCCGACCGCCAGCCACGCCGAACCATCGCGGCCATGGCCGGGTTGATCCGATTGCTCGTGCATGAAAATCCCGTAGTCGACGCCCACGCCCAGCAGCAGCATCAGGGCCAGCACATGGAACAGCTGCAGGCTTTGGCCAGTCAAGCCCAGCACCCCCAGCGTAACCAGGCTGGCCACCGCAGTGGGCGCCAGCACCCGCCAGGCGCGCTTGCGGTAGCGGGTCCACAGCAACGCGAACACCAGCACGTAGGCGAGCGCCACCACCTGGCCCATGTAGGCCCGGTACTGGCCCAGCACAGAGGAAATCTCGGCCACCTTGTCGACCCACTGCACCCCGTCCACGCCCTGCCCGGCCGCGCGCACGGTCGGCAAGGCGGCGTAGCTGGCGCCGCGCAGGGCGACGATGCTGGCCACCACGCCATCGACCTTGCCCAGCCACAGATGGCGCCACGGTTCGCTCGCAGGCAGGGCGAGAAAAGCCTCGGCGGTCAAGGGGGCGATCGGCTGCAGCAGGTGGGCGCGCGTCTGCGCTGTCCACTCGCCGCTTTCGCCGATGGCCTTGGCCAGCTCGGCCAGCGCGCCCCGCTCCCCCAGGAGTTTGGCGTCGAGCAGCGCGCGCCGTTCCTGCTGGGTTCTAGCGGACGGCACCCAGTTCGACAGCGCCTGGTAGCCGGTGAGCGTGCCCTTGGCCACCAGCGGGTCGAGCCGGCGCTTGAGCGCTTCCTCGCGCTGCAGCACGGTGTCGGCATCCGGCCCCCGCACGAGGAAATACTGCACGGGCGTGGGGGCGTCGAGTAGCTTGGACATGGCCAGCTGGTCCTGCACCAGCTGCTTGGGCGGGGTTTGCAGCGACCGGATATCGTCGTTGGTGGTCAGGCGCGCGCTGCCCACTGCCGCGACCAGCAGGCCCACGGCCAGCGCCGCATACGAGAAGGGCTCGAACCTGGAGCGCGGCCAGCGCGCCAGCGTGGCGCTGTAGCGGCGCGCCAGAGCGCCCGCGCGCACCGCGCCCGCGGGCAGCAGCAGCGGGAACCAGCACACCACGGTCAGCCAGGCGAACACCAGGCCCAGGCCCGAGAACGCGGCCATGTGACGCAGGCCGGGAAATGGCGTGAAGCCCAAACCCATGTAGCCGATCACGGCGGCCAGCAAGGTGAGAAACAGGCCAGGCAGGAGGCGCCGCAGCAGCGCGCTGGACGTCATGTGCGGATCGGCCGACAGCCGGTTGCTGAGGAAGTAGATGCCGTAATCCTGGGCCACGCCGATGAGGCTTGCGCCGAACACCAGCGTCAGCAGATGGATGCGGCCGAACAGCAGCCAGCAGATCGACAGGGAACCCAAAAAGCCCACGCCGATCGACAGCAGCACCAGTATAATCGGGCGCAGGGAGCGAAAACTCAGCCAGGTGAGCAGCACGATGCCGATCAGCGAACCCACGCCGATGGTGGACATCTCGCGCTCGGCCTGGGCGCTGGCGGCGGCCGCGTGCAGCACCACGCCGGCGCTGATCACGCGCACGCCCGGCGCGGCGCGCTGCGCCGCCTCCCTCGCCCGGGCCAGCAGCGGCGCCACGCCCTGCTGGGCCGTCATCGACAGCGCGGAGGCCGTCATCGTCAGGGGCATCACCACGTACTGGCGCTCGGCGTCGCCGACAAAGAGCTTGCCGTCGCGCGGGCGCACGGGCGTCTCGCCGGCGCGTTCCTGCACCCAGCCTGCAAAAAGGCCAAACGGATCGTCGCGGAAGGACCCCAGCTTGGGGCCGGCAAAAGCCCCGTACAGGCGCGCCAGCGCGCCTTCCACCCACACCTGGGAAGGCTCGGTACGCAGGCGCGCTTGGTCCTGTACCGACATCAAGGCCACCGCATGCTTCTGGAACGGCGCCAGCCAGTCGGCCTGGGTAGCGGCGGACAGGTTGGCGCTCGTGAGCAAGCTTGGCCGGGTCGCCAGCACGGCGGCGTAGGCGTCGGCCGCGCTCGTGGCCGCGTTCCAGTCGGGCGCGCCCACCAGCACGATCACGCGCTGCTGCGCCGCGTCCACCATGTGGGTGAACGACTGCTGCAGCACCGGGTCGCGCTGCTGCACGGGAAGGAGCGCCAGGATGTCGGTTTCCGGCACGATGCGCTTGCCCAGCCATAGGTAGGCGTTGTGCGCCAACAGCACGCACACCACCATGGCCCAGGCCCAGGCCAAGAACCGGCTCAACCCGCGCTGCCCCTTGAAGATCACAGTAAGGCCGCCTCTTCCACGCTCATGGCGCCGTCGCCGGTCTTAATCTCGGAGAACTTGATGACGGTGGCATCGCCCCCCGCCTCCATCATCTGGATGTTCTGCACGTAGGCGCCGCCATCGAGCGCGATTGTGCCCACCGCCTTGGCCAGCGCCGACTGGCGCGCCTTCAGCGAGACTTTCCAGCTGGTGGCCGCGGCCGTGCCGTCCACCTCGAACAGCTTGTCGAGCTGGCCCAGGTCGCCGCCCAGCAGCGAAAACAGCACGCTGTTGATCATGCGGACGGTGGGCTCCTGCCTGGCGTCCAGGCGCATCGCCACGCGTTCGCCCGACAGGTGCACGATCTCGTCGCGCGTCAGGCGCAGCGTGTTCGGGAAGGGTTTCAGGGTGCGCCACAGGATGCCCTTGCCCTGCACCACGCAGAAACGCCCGTTCGAGGCCAGCGGGCGGCTCATGCCGGCCAGGGTCTTGGTCTGGTCGAAGCGGCCGCACAGCACGGATGGCTTGGCCAGCATGGCCGAGATCTTGTCGATCGGCGCGGCGGCGCCGGCAGCGGCGCTCGCGCCAGCCAGCAGCACAGATATCAACATTCGTTTCATGGAACAGGGACTCCCAGTTTTTCAAATAGCACGGGCGGCGACACGTAGCACATTTCCCCGGTGGCGATCTGCACAGCCACCTGGGTGGTGCTGGCGCGCGTCAGGCGCTTGCCCGTTTCCAGCTCGGTGATCAGGTAATCGATTTTCAAGCGGTTCTCGTACTCGACGATCTCCGCATGCAGGCGCAGGCGCTGACCGAAGCGCGCCCCGCCGATGTAGCGCAGGTTCATGTCGATCACGGGCCAGGCATACCCGGACGCCTTCATCTGCTCGTAGTTGTAGTCGATCGCGTCCAGCAGTGCGCAGCGCGCCACTTCCAGGTACTTGACGTAATTGCCGTGCCAGACCACTTCCATCGGATCGAGATCGAAGAACTGCACCTGCATGTCGGTCTCGGCCGACCAGCGCGCTGGCAGCTTCTCCTTACGCATACAGGCTCCACGCACGCCCACGGATACGCCCGATCAGCACGCGCAACGCGGGCTCCAGGCGGCGGTCTTCCGCCACCGGCGCGATGTCGGCCGCCAGCGCGTCCAGCATGTCCTGCA
>JBKHWY010000150.1:0-9240 GCA_046566285.1 Gammaproteobacteria bacterium
GGTACCCCCCGGACGCCTCATAGAGCGCGTCCAGGGCGGCCGGGTCGTACTCCACCTGCTCGCGCTCGGCCGGCGCGCAGAATGCCTTGAAGGCGCCCCGTCCGGTGGAGCAGGGGCGCCAGATCGAGCAGCCGGCCGCCAGCCGCAATCAGGCCGGCGCCGGTTTCGACCGTGTGGGCGAAGTGTTTCGCGATCCGAAGACGGGCAAGCTGGTGCTGATCGAAGCGGCCACGGCGCCGGCCAAGCCGGCGCAACGCTAGTTCGCTGGCGCCGCGTGGGCCGTGCAGTTGGCGGGGCAAGCCTTGGCGTCGCCCGCCTTGGTATCGCAGGCGCCGCCGGGCCCTGCGTAGCAGGCGCCGCCGGGCCCTGCATACAGGGGACCGCCCGGTCCCGCGTTCAGTGGTCCGCCCGGTCCGGCGTACATCGGACCACCCGGCCCGGCATACTGCGGACCGCCAGGGCCCTGGTAGCAGGCCCCGCCCGGCGCGCGCGAGCAGGCGTCCGTCACGGCGGGCGTTTGCCCAGGTCGCTTTTCCGCGTTCGCACAGGCGGACAATGTCAGGGCAAGGAGGAGGGCGACAGACAATCTTGAGAGCGTCATTGAAGGCACCTGATGTCGAGGAGTGGGCGAAGCGGGCGACCGCACCGCTGCGCCGGCGGCGCTCCAATGATTATTGCATGAGCAATCTTGCTGAACCGATCATTCATATGACGAATTGTTCTTCCGGGGCCAAGCTGGACCGCGCCGCCGCATGCGTGAAATAGCCCCCTTTTCCCCGCCTTATCCCCCGATGGTTTCTTAGCAGCATCGTCAATAATGGTTCCTGTGAGATGGGAGATTGCCTCGTGTCGAGAGCAACCCCGCAGGTCCCCTGGAGTTGGCGATGAATGTCAAAAAATTTACAGCAGCGACGTCCCGTGATGCCTTGCGCAAGGTGCGCGAGGCGCTCGGTCCTGATGCCGTCATCCTGTCCAATCGTCCTGTGGACGGCGTCGTCGAGATCCTGGCGCTGGCCAACGACGATGTCGCCGCCGTGGCCGCCCCGGCGCCCGAGTCCGAGATGGCGCAACCGCGCCCGCACCTGGCCATGCCGCAGGCCGCGCCGGAATCCTATGCCAACCGGCGCGCCACCCCGGCGCCGGGCTTCATGCCGCAGCCCGAACCCTTCGACATGTCCGCCATGCAGATGCAGATGGCGACCCAGATGCAGTCGATGATGCAGGCCGCGATCGCCCAGGCCAAGGACAGCGCCGCCGCCGAGATGAACGGCATGATGAGCGAACTGCGCGCCATGCGCGGGCTGATGGAAACCCAGCTGGCCGAAATCTCCTGGAGCGCGACCCAGCAGCGCGAGCCGCAAAAGTCGGCCGTGCTGCGCGAGATGCTGGCGGCCGGCTTCTCGGCCAGCCTGTCGCGCTATCTGGTGGAAAAGCTCCCGTCCGGGAAGGACGCCGCCGCCAGCCTGGCATGGATCAAGACGGTCCTGGCGCGTAACCTCACCACGATGTCCAACGAAGACGAGATGCTGGAGAAGGGCGGCGTGTTCGCCCTGGTCGGCCCCACCGGCGTGGGCAAGACCACCAGCACCGCGAAGCTGGCCGCGCGCTGCGTCATGCGCCACGGCCCGGAGAAGCTGGCCCTGATCACCACCGACGCCTATCGTATCGGCGCTCATGAACAGCTGCGCATCTACGGCAAGATCCTGGGCGTGATGGTGCACTCGGTGAAGGATGAAGCCGACCTGCGCATCGCCCTGAAGGAACTGCGCAACAAGCACACGGTGCTGATCGATACCGTGGGCGTGTCGCAGCGCGACCAGAACGTGGCCGAGCAGGTGGCCATGCTCACCGAGTCCGGCGCCAACGTGAAGCGCCTCTTGTGCCTGAACGCCACCTCCACCAATGAGACCCTGAACGAAGTGGTGCGCGCCTACCAGGGCAGCGGCCTGGCCGGCTGCATCATGACCAAGCTGGACGAAGCCGCCTCGATCGGCAATGTGCTGGACGTGGTGATCCGCCAGAAGCTCAACCTGCACTACATCTCGACCGGCCAGCGCGTGCCGGAAGACCTGCATCTGCCGGACCGCGCCATGCTGATCGACCGCGCCTTCCGCTTGAAGCGCGATGCCGCCGCCACCCAGTACGCGGAAGACGACCTGCCGCTCCTGATGGCCGGCGCCACCGGCGCGCACAATGACCGCAGCCTGCGCGAGGTGTCCTTTGGCTAATTTCGATTTCGACCAGGCCGAGGGCCTGCGCCGGATGCTGGCCGGCCCCAAGCCACGCATCGTGACTTTTTTGTCCGCCACGCCCCAGGACGACAAGGGCGCCATGCTGGTGAACCTGGGCGCCTCGCTGGCCCGTTCCGGCAACGACGTGTTGATCGTCGATGCCTGCGAGCGCGAATACGGCGTGGCCCAGCGCCTGGGCCTGTCGCACGGCCCCAGCGTACTGCAGGTGGCGCGCCAGGAATGCGCGCTCAATGAAGTGATCCTGCCGGCCGCGCAGGGCTTCAACGTGGCCAACCTGACGCGCGTGCACGGCAACCACGCCGTGCGCAACGGGCAGGATGAAGCGCGCCGCCTGGCCAAGAGTTTCGACGTGCTGGTCAAGCAGACCGGCATCGTGATCGTCGATGGCGAATTCGGCGCCGACGGCAGCTTCCCCGTGCCCGTGATGGGCAGCTCGGAAATCGTGGTGCAGGTCTCGACCAGCGCCGCCTCGATCACGGCCGCGTATGCGCTCATCAAGCGGCTGTCGCAGGAACTGGGCCGGCGCCCGTTCGGCATCCTCGTCACCAACGCGTCCGAGGCGGAAGCCAAAGTCGTGTACGATAATATGGCAGCGGCGGCCAGCCGCTACCTGGCCGTGCAGCTCAGTTCCATGGGCTCGGTGCCGGCGGACGAATACCTGCAGCGGGCCGCCCGCCTGGGCCGCGCCGTGGTGGACGCGTTCCCCCTGGCCGGCGCATCGGTCGCGTTCCGCCAGCTGGCCGGGCGTTTCGCCATGACGGGCATGCCGACCTTGGGCCGCAGCTCGGGCCTGGGCGCCTGACGATTGCTAATCAGACCACGATGACACGCATGTACACGGCCAAAGGGAAAGCGGACAAGAACCATTTGCTGACGGAGCATATGCCGTTGGTGAAGCGTCTCGCCCACCACATGAAGGCCAAGCTGCCGCCCAGCGTGGAAGTCGATGACCTGGTCCAGGCGGGCATGATCGGCCTGTTGGACGCCATCAGCCGCTACGAAGAGACCCACGGGGCCCAGTTCGAGACCTACGCCGTGCTGCGCATCCGCGGCGCCATGCTGGACGAATTGCGCAACAGCGACTGGCTGCCCCGCTCGATGCGCCAGAACATGCGCAAGATCGAGACGGCCATGGCCACCCTGCAGCAGAAGCTGGGCCATCCGCCCACCGAATCGGAAGTGGCCAAGATGCTCAAGCTGTCGCTCGCCGACTACCAGGAGATGCTGTCCGACGGCGGCGGCCACCAGCTGGTGTACTACGAAGACTTCAACCACGACGGCAGCGACGGCAACGACAGCTTCCTCGACCGCTATGCGGTGGACGAGGCCGACCCGCTCCGGTCCCTGCTCGACGGCGACTTCCGCCAGGCCGTGATCGACGCCATCGACGCGCTGCCGCCGCGCGAGAAAATCCTCATGGGCCTGTACTACGAGGAAGAGCTGAACCTGAAAGAGATCGGCGCCGTCATGGGCGTGTCCGAATCGCGCGTCTCGCAGCTGCATACCCAGGCGGTGGCGCGCCTGCGCGCAACGCTCAAGGAAAAAGCGTGGACTGGGCCAGCGTAGCGGGCCTGGTGCTGGCGCTGGCCGGGCTGCTGCTCGGCCACGGGCTGGAAGGCGGCAAGTTCGCCTCCCTGGTGCAGCCGGCCGCCTTTGCCATCGTCGTGGTGGGCACCTTCGGCGCGGTGATGCTGCAGACCGAAACCAAGACTTTTGTGCGCGCCCTGCGCATGCTGCGCTGGGTGTTCATGCCGCCGCCCAGCCGGCGCGCCAAGCTGGCGCGCGACATCGCCATCTGGAACCAGCAGGCCAGGCGCGACGGGCTGCTTTCGCTGGAGCGCTACATGCAGGGCAGCGCCGACAAATTCATCCAGAAGGGCTTGCGCCTGGTGGTGGACGGGATCAATCCCGACAAGCTGCGCGGCATCCTCGAAACCGAGATCACCGCCTACGAGTTCGCCGAACGCCAGGCCGCGCGCGTGTGGGAGTCCGCCGCGGGCTATTCGCCCACCATCGGGATTCTGGGTGCGGTGCTGGGCCTGATCAACGTGATGGAAAACCTGTCCGACCCTTCCAAGCTGGGCGGCGGCATCGCCGTGGCGTTCGTCTCCACCGTGTATGGCGTAGGCCTGGCCAACCTGCTGTTCTACCCCATCGGGAACAAGCTCAAGGCCATCGTCGCCGAGACGGTGACGCAGTACGAGATTCTTACCGACGTCTTCTACGATATCGCCAGCGGCGACCACTCGCGCGTGATCGACGAGCGCGTGGCCAGCCTGACTTCGCGCCCATAGGCTGTCCACCATGGCCCGGCGCAAGTACGACGACCACATCGAAAATCATGAGCGCTGGCTGATTTCGTACGCCGACCTGATCACGCTGCTGTTCGCGTTCTTCGTGGTGATGTACGCGATCTCGGTGGTCAACGAGGGCAAGTACAAGGTGTTCTCGCTGGCCATCGGCGACGCCTTCGGCACCAAGGACAAGGTCACCGCCACCAGCGACATCCAGCCCATGTTCCCGCTGCCGAACCATCTGCAGAAGAGGCGCAGTGAGGCAATGGTGCGCGAGCGTCAGGCGCTCACCCGCCTGGCGCAGGACCTGTCCGCCACGCTGGCGCCGCTGGTCAAGGAAGGCAAAGTGCGCGTGACCCAGAGCAGCCGCGGCGTCTCCGTCGAGATCAATGCCAGCGTGCTGTTCGACCCGGGCGCGGCGGCCTTGACGGAAGAATCGGACGAAGCGCTGCGGGCGCTGGCAGCCCAGCTGAAGAACGACCCGCATGCGATCCAGGTGGAGGGCCACACGGATAACACCCCGATCAAAAATACCCTGTTCCCGTCCAACTGGGAATTGTCCGCCGTGCGCGCCAGCAGCGTGGTGCGGCTGTTCATCGACAGCGGCGTGGCGCCGGAGCGGCTGACGGCCGTCGGCCATGGCGCCAACAAGCCGGTGGCCAGCAACGACACTGCGGAAGGCAAGGCACGCAACCGACGCGTGGCGGTGACGATTTTGTCGGCGCTGCCGGATGCGACGACGGAGATATCGCCTCGTGCCGGGCGCTGAGGCGCCGATACTAAGGAGGCAGGCAGCCGTCGCGCAGACGCGCCATGTTCACTTGCCCCGCACCGGCCGGAACCCGTGGCTGTTATCGAAGCCAAACAGATGGTCCTCGTACATGCGCTTCATTTTCTTGACCAGGTAAGCCTGCAGTGACACGGGCAGCTTGAAGTAGGGCGGGCTGGCACTGGTTTCCCGGCCGGGATCGAGGTCATGGGTCGTGGCGCGAATGGCGGCCTTGCTTCCCTTGTGAAACACGATCAGCTTGGCGCGCCCGGCGAACGGATCCAGGTCCGGCTGCTTGCCATCATATGTCCAGTTGAGGAAGCGGTAGGCGAGGATCACTTCCGCCAGTCCATCGCCGTCGATGTCGCGCACTTCCGAGACGCTGCGCCAGAAGCGCACGCCGGCTTCGCCATCGGCGATCGCGTCCACCACGGTGCCTTCGGCAAGCAGGGCGCCGGATGCGTCCAGCCCGAACAGATGCGCTTCAATGCGGCGCGACAGGGGCGCTTCGCTGGACGGGCCATCGCCGCTTTCGGTCAGAAAAATGATGTGCGCACCGGCCGTGTCGCGGTAGCAGATTTTCTCGGTGACGGGCAGGGTGAATGTCCTGGCGCTCAGCGCCGCGCGGTGCTCGGCGAAGGGCGCGTCGGCGCAGGCGGCAGGCAATTCGGCGCGGGCGGCAGCGGGCAGCAGCGCGGCCGCCAGCAGCGTGGCGCCGGCCAGCAAGGTGAGTTGAGCTTTCATGGATGACTTCGCCGGATGAAAGCTCGACATGGTAAGGCAAGCGGCGCGTTCGCGCCGCCTCAGGCTTACGACGCCTTACGCTTGCGGGTTGCCGCGAGACCCAGCGCGGCCAGGCCGAACAGCGCGACCGAGCCGGGTTCCGGCACGTCGGCTTTCTTCACGGTGTAGTACAGGTCATCGAAAATGGCCCAGTCGCCGCCGCCGGCCAGGGTCACGCGCTTGATGCCAATGCTGTTGCTGATGCCAGTGAAGATCGGGCCGCAGCAGATGGCGCTGGTGGTGATCGATTCGAGCAACTGATTGTTGGCGCCGTATGCGCTATAGGTCCAGGAATTGTTCACCGCGCCGGCGAAGATACCGAAAGCGGTCACGGTGTCGTTGAACACCAGGTCGAAACTGGACGGCGTGGCGTTGTTGTTGTGCAGGCTCTGTCCGCTCTTGGCGAACTGGGCGGTCCATGTGCTGTCCACGGCCATTACTCCACCGTTGCCCTTGATCTTCAGGTCGGCCAGTTGCAGGGTTGCGTAGGTGCCGGACGCAACGCCGTTGAAGGTTTCAACCTTGGCGCCGGCCAGGGCAGGGGCGGCGGTGGAAGTCAGGATGGTGGCGTTGGCGCTGCCGGCCAGGGCCAGGGCGATGCAGGCGATCAGTTTTTTCATGGCTCACTTTCAGGTTTGAATTAAAAACTGTTCTGATGACAGTTACGTTAAATCAAAGCAACATCTGTGCCTGAAACGCAAGTTATTGATATTCATCAATATTTATTGCCAAGCTGACGGTGGGTGTAAATATTTTCGACAAGCGCGGCGCGGGCGCACGGGCGCCCGGGTCATGCTTCCAGCGAAGAGGGGGAGTGGAACGGGAGGAATCAGCCGACGGCGAGCCGGCGCGAGGTCTGGCCGGTCGAGGTTTGCCCGGTGGCGCCGTACACGGCGGCATCGGCGCCGCCCGCGGGCGTGCGCATGGCGGCGATCTGGGTCTGGGTATGGTTGAGCTGCTTGGCGATCAGCATGCCGTTCACGCGGTTGAGCTCCTTGGCCTGGCGCGTTGCGGCCAGCAAGTCTTGCCAAAGCGATTCAGCCGGTTTGTCGCCGGCCCGTGCCAGCCAGGCCGCCATGCTGGCGTCCTCGGGCGCGAACCCGGCCTGCTCCAGCGCCTGATGACGCACGCTCGACAGGGCTGCCATCTGGTTGATGAGCTGGGACTTCTGCGGCGTGATGGCCGTCAGGCCATCGGTGTCGGCGGACACGAGCAGACGCTGTTCCTGCTTCATCAGCTCGATCAGGGTATTCATGATCGAGAACTCATCGCGGAGGGTGCTGGTCACGCTTGCCATGCCTGTTGCCTTTGTGTGTACTCGTCGATCGGGCCGCGATCTAGCGCTTGCGGGAATGCAGCAGGTCGCGCACCGTTTCCAGCAGGCCGTCCGCGACTTTCTCGGAATTGACCTTGAACTGGCCATCCGCGATGGCCGACTTGATGCGCTCGACTTTCTTGGTGTCGAACACGGCGTTGCTGCTGCCCACCGAGCTGGCCATGGCCTGGCCCTGGGACGACAGGCGTACATTGTCGGTGCTCGCGGGCGTCGCGCTGGTGGCCGTGGTGGCCGCCTTGTCCGTTGCCTTGGCATTGGTGGCCGGGGTGTTCACCGGCGGCAGGCCAGGGCCTTTCACGTTGTCGTTGATTTTCACAGCATCGTCCTTCTTCGGTCGGAGTCTGATTCTCCGGGGTCTGCGTATTTAACGGCGCCGCGCACCTGAACTTTAGGCGGCCCGGCGGAAAATTTTTGCGCCCACGGAAAAAGCTTGTCCAGAAATGGCTAGAACACCACCTCGACGGTTCCGCCCGCCCGCGCCACGCCGCTGAGAATTGCACCGTTGCCGGCACGTACCTGCACCACCTGGCCATCGCCGGCCGTGCCGATCGCACGCGCCTCGGCCGAGACCGAGAACCCGGCACCTTTGGACACCACCCGCACCGCCTGGCCCTGCTGGACCACGGGCTGGCTGCGCAGCATATCGATGCGCAGCGGGGCGCCGGCCGCGAGCGGCATGGCGCTGGTGCGTCCCACCGCCTGGCTGAGCTCGGTGGCCACGCCGTTGGGCAGCGTGCCCAGGTCGCCGCTGACCATCACCAGCTGGGTCGCGTCGATGGGTTTGCCCGCCGCCAATGGCACAGCGGCTGCGACATATTGTCCCAGCACGCTCACTTGGGCCTGAATATACACCGTCCACGCCACCGGCGCAGTGCAGCGTACGCCGACTGTGGTTTTTCCCCATGGTTTCGCGCCGGGCTGCTGGAAGGCTTCGGGCGCCGCGCAGGCCGCCAGGTTCATGCGCGCGTCGATGTTGCCGACCGTGATCGTGACCTGGCCGGGCAGGCCGGCGCTTTGGCCTTGCAGGAATTGCTCGGCAACCTGGCGCAGCGCGGCCGGGTCCTGGCGCGCCGGCGCCGGCCCTGCGAGGGCAAGGCTGGTACTGAATACAAGCGTGGTGAAGAGGGCGAGTTTCATAGGCGATTCTGTTTGGATGACAGCATCTTAGGATGGGACCGCGTTGCCATAACGAATGAATAGCCCGCCTTTGGACCGCCTTATCCGCCGATTGACTGGACGAACACAGCCGTAATATCGATCCTGTCACAACAAGTTATTGCCGCCAGTTCAGGTGGCAAGCGAAAGAAGCGGAGTTCATATGGTCGGCAAACTCGACGATTACCTGCGGTTCAATGAAACAGCGCTGAGCCTGCGTTCGCAGCGGCAGCAATTGCTGGCCTCGAACATCGCCAACGCCGACACGCCCAACTTCAAGGCCCGCGACATCGACTTTGCCAGCGCCCTGAAAAGCGCGGTGAACCGCTCCGGCCCGGCCGGCCAGTTGGCCACCAGCGCCCCCGCCCACATGAAAACGGCGCAGGACGGCAGCACGCTGCCGGACGGCACGCCGGTGCTGTACCGCAATCCGGCGCAAGGCGCGGCGGACGGCAACACGGTCGACATGGATGTCGAGCGCAACCAGTTTGCCGACAACGCCCTGCGCTACGAAGCGGGCATCACGATGATCAATATGCAGATCCGCGGCCTGATGGCAGCCATCCAGGGAGGTCAATAATTATGTCGCTGTTTAATATCTTCAACGTGTCGGGCTCGGCCATGAGTGCCCAGGCCCAGCGCCTGAACACG
>JBKHWY010000151.1:0-5319 GCA_046566285.1 Gammaproteobacteria bacterium
CGTTGTTCGCTGAATCCTTCAGCGACCAGCCGCAGGCGGCTTAAGACAAGCGTGTCCGTTATTGACAGTACACCTCAGCCCTACGGCTTTCCACTCGAGCGATGATGCAGCCGATGCACGAGTACAGCGAGATGTTCGAAGCACACACCGAAATGAACCGACGGGCCATTAACTTTCTCACCACCGCCAAAATGTTTGTCGACCAGTTGCCCCAACGCGTGTCGACATGCGGGACCGAAAAGGATGTTGTATCAAAGCAGCTCAACGATCAATACGACGCCACTTTCGAATATAGGTTTATGGAGGCACTGAGAAATCATGTGCAGCATTCCGGCTCAGCTGTCCACGGCTTGTCGTTTGGTGGTGGCTGGTCAGTTGGCGCAGAAGGGCGCAAGGACCGTATGACGTTCGCGCCAGAGGTTCTTACCGAACGTCGGCTATTAGAGCAGGACTCTAAGTTCAAGAAATCCGTACTGTCAGAATGCCCTGAACGGGTCGATTTGCTCGATGCTTCACGCAAGTATCTTGGGCAACTGAGCGTTGTGCACAATTTTATCCGCTGTGAGATCGATCGATGCGTATCCAATGCGAGAAGAATTGTTGCTGATGCCATAAAGCGATATTCCGAGCACGACAGCAGTTCGGTAGGCTTGACGGCTTATGCTCAAGACGAGTCTGGAGTAGAAAGGGTTGCTGTGTTTCTGGACTGGGATGAGGTACGGGTTAAGCTGGCGAAGCGTAACCGCGAGGCAAGCACGTTGGGACAGTGGGTTGTTTCTAACCGTCGTGACTGAATCAAACAGAAGTACTGCCGGTGGACGCACCCAGCTATTTCCTCATCGTGGCCTGCACGAAGGCGATCACGCGTACGAAGCACCCCTCGAAGCCTCGCGTATCGGTGGTACAGCGCCGGGTGTATGCGATAACAACCCGATTCGTCAATTCAGGCCACAGGACACGAATTTACTGATGCTGTCGCGTCTCCGGGCACGCGGGATGCTCAATACACAGGGAATCTCGCTTGGTGGCTGGAAGGAGCGGCGGTTCGCCTTCATGTGAACCGCCGCGTGCGCATCAGTGTCCGCCGCAGGAACCGCAGCAGCCGCCATGCGCGTGCCGGCGCGGCTGTTCTGCAAATCCCGCGCGCGCCGCCGTGGCGCCCAGTTCCTGGATCGAAGTGAGGTTGTGGTCGAAGCGGATGTCGACCGTGGTGGCGCCGGAAGTGGCCTCGGCGCCGTCCACGCCGGGCAGGGCGCGCAAGGCGTTCAGGATGCGGGTGACGCCGGCGACGTCCAGGGGTGCTGCCAGTTGCAAGGTGTGCTGCATGAGATTCCTCCAGTAGTGTCAGTGAGCTGGGTTGATTACCCTGTTGGGCGGATGAGTCCATTATCAAAGTCGGCCGTTGCAGCGTCCTTAAATCAGTTCAAGCATTCCCGAACTGCCGGGCTCAAGAGCATGGCCACGGCGATGAGGCGGGCCTACAATGAACTCATCGGCGTCGCGTACGCCTTCACGAAAGGACCATCATGAAATCCCTCGCTTTGCTGCTGATCGCCTCCGCAGCGATGTTTTCCGGCGCCGCATCGGCCAACGCCGACCTGGCCAAGTCCAAGAACTGTCTGGCCTGTCATTCGATCGACAAGAAGGTGGTCGGACCGGCCTTCAAGGACGTCGCCGCTAAGTACCAGGGCCAGAAGGGCGCCGAGACCAAACTGGTCACCAGCATCACCAAGGGCACCTCCGGCAACTGGGGCCCGATGGCCATGCCACCCAACCCGGTGACGGAAGCCGAGGCGCTGACCTTGGCGAAGTGGGTGCTGGCGCAGAAGTAGCACCCGACCGGTCAGGCCGGTTTGACAGTGCCGGCGCGGGAAGCTAGACTGCCATGGTTGCGCTACCATGATCAGTGTGGGGCGCTGATTCCTGGAGGTTTCCCTTGCCCCTGTCGTTCCTCACTTTCAATCTTCCGCGTCCCGGCACGCCGCTTGTCTGCGCCGCCCTCCTTGTGGCATCCATGCCCCTGGCCGCGCGCGAACGCCTGTCGCTCAACGACGGCTGGCGCTTCCACCTGGGCGACCCGGAGGGTTTGAGCGCCCAGCTTCAGTACGACGTGCGTCCCGAAATCCGCCAGAGCGCGGACGGCAAGGTGGCCGACGCCCGTCCGGACGAAGCCGAGCGCGTGACCACCTCGGCCGAGGGCTTGCTCAAGCCATGGATTCTCGCCAGCGGCAACGCCTTCGTGAAGGACCCGGCGCGGCGTGCGCTGCGGCCGGCGCACCAACCCGGCGTCTCCGCGCCCTTCATGCAAGCCGATTTCGACGACCGTGCCTGGCGCGCCGTTACGCTGCCGCACGACTGGGCCATCGAAGGCCCCTTTCTGACCACCGGCCCATACGGTGGCATGGGCCGCCTGAAGACCTGGGGCCCGGCCTGGTACCGCAAGAAGCTGGCCATTCCGGCCAGTGACAAGGGCAAGTCGGTGTTCCTGGACGTCGATGGCGCCATGTCGTACGCCAGCGTGTGGCTGAACGGCCGCCTGGTGGGCGGCTGGCCCTATGGCTACAACTCGTTCCGGCTCGACCTCACTCCCTACCTGGCGCCGGGCGGCGTGAACCAGCTTGCCATCCGCCTCGACAATCCGGCCGAGTCGGCGCGCTGGTATCCGGGCGCGGGCCTGTACCGCAACGTGTGGCTGACCAAGGCCGACCCGGTCCATGTGGGCCACTGGGGCACGGTGGTGCGCACGCCCGAGGTCTCGGGCGAGGCGGCCAGCGTGCACGTGCAGGTCAGCGTGGACAATGACAGTGCGGCCAGCGCGCAGGTGGAGGTGCGCACCCAGATCTTCCCGCTCGACGGGGAAGGGCGCGCCAGTGGAGCGGCGGTGGCCACCTTGCCGCCGCGGCGCCTGCAGGTGGGCGCGCGCGCCAGCGGCCAGGTCGCCGCTTCGGTGCGGATCGCCAAGCCGCGCCTGTGGGGTCCGCTGCCGCAGCAGCGTCCCAACCGCTACGTCGCGGTAACGACCGTGTCGCGCGGTGGCGCCGTGATCGATCGGGTCGAGACGCCGTTCGGCATCCGCGCCGTGCGCTTCGATCCCGACCAGGGCCTGATCGTCAACGGCCAGCGCATTCCCGTCAATGGCGTGAACAACCACCACGACCTGGGCGCGCTGGGCGCGGCCTTCAACGTGCGCGCGGCCGAACGCCAGCTGCAGCTGCTGCAGGAGATGGGGGCCAACGCCGTGCGCATGAGCCACAACCCGCCCGCGCCGGAACTGCTGGAACTGACCGACCGCATGGGCATCCTGGTGCTGGACGAAGTGTTCGACTCGTGGGAGCGCAAGAAGACGCCGCTGGACTTCCACCTGGTGTTCCCGGATTGGCACGAGCAGGACTTGCGCGCCATGCTGCGGCGCGACCGCAACCACCCGTCGATCGTCATGTGGAGCGTGGGGAACGAGGTGGGCGAGCAGTACACCGGGGAGGCGGGCGCGGACATCAGCCGCAAGCTGGTGGCCATCGCGCGCGAGGAAGACCCCACGCGCCCCATCACCAACGCGATGAACTTCGCCAAGGCCGACATGCCGCTGCCGGGCACCCTGGATGTGATCAGCCTGAATTACCAGGGCGCGGGCATTCGCAGCCTGCCGGGCCAGTTTCCGGCCTTCCGCCAGAAGTTCCCCGACAAGGCGATCCTCTCGACCGAGAGCGCGTCGGCCCTGTCGAGCCGAGGCGAATACCAGTTCCCGGTGCCGGGGGTCATCAGCGCGGCGGTGCGCCCGGGCGCGGGCGGCGACCCGGCCACCCAGCAGGTCAGCAGCTATGAACTGTTCGCGGCGGACTTCGGCAGTTCGGCCGACCGCGCCTGGGCCGCGCAGGACCAGAACCCCTATGTGGCGGGCGAATTCGTCTGGACCGGTTTCGATTACCTGGGCGAGCCGACCCCGTACTATGGCGCGCGCAGTTCGTACTCCGGCATCATCGATCTGGCCGGCTTCCCGAAAGACCGCTTTTACCTGTACCAGTCGCGCTGGCGGCCGGACCTGCCGATGGCGCACATCCTGCCGCACTGGACCTGGCCGGGGCGCGAAGGGGAGGTCACGCCGGTGCACGTGTTCACCTCGGGCGACGAAGCGGAGCTGTTCATCAATGGCAAATCGCAGGGCAAGCGCAAGAAGGCGCCGTACGAATACCGCCTGCGCTGGGACTACACCACCTATGAGCCGGGCGAAGTGACGGTGGTGGCGTACAAGGACGGCAAGGAGTGGGCGCGCGCGGCCGTGAAGACGGCGCACGCGGCGGCCGCCTTGGTGGCCGGCGCGGACCGGTCCAGCATCGATGCGGACGGACGCGACCTGTCCTTCGTGACGGTGAAGGTGGTCGATGCAAACGGGGTGCCGGTGCCGCGCGCTAGCGAGCGCATCCGCTTCACGGTGGAAGGCGCGGGCGAACTGGTGGCTACCGACAACGGCGATCCGACCAGCTTCGAGTCGTTCCAGTCGGCCAGCCGCAAAGCCTTCAACGGTCTGTGTCTGGCCATCGTGCGCGCCAAGCCGGGCCAGCGCGGCCCCATCACCGTGCGCGCCGAGGCGGACGGACTGCGTGGGGCGACGGTGCAGCTGGCGGGGAAGTAACTGTCCGGCGCCTGGCTACACGCTAGGCCTTGAGCGCAATGCGCTTCTGCTCGCGCGCCGAGCGGTAGATCGCCTCGATGATGCGGATGTCGCGCAAGCCTTCCTCGCCGGAGACGATCGGCTCGCGGTTCTCCACCACGCAGCGCGACAGGTGGTCCAGCTGCGCGGCCCATTGCGTCGCGCCCGGGCCGGGCGGCGGGGTGATCTCGCGCTCGCGCCCCTGCGCCCCGGTCCACAGGCGCTGACCGCCGTAGCCGGTGGCCGGCTCCAGTTCGATGCGTCCCTTTTCGCCCATCAGCAGGATGTGGTTCTGGTTCGCGCTGTACATCGACATGCAGGAGCCGATCACGCCCGACGGGAATTCCAGCTCGAATTCGATCATGTCCTCCACTTCGCGGAAGCGCGGATCGCGCCGGTTGGTCTGTTCGTGCGCGTACACGGCAACCGGTTCCTCGCCCGTCATGTAGCGCGCGCCGTTCAGGGCGTAGATGCCCATGTCCATGAGCGAGCCGCCACCGGACATGGCTTTCTTCAGGCGCCATTTGTTCGGGTCGCCCTGCACGAAGCCGTGCTCGGAGCGGAAGTAGCGCAGCGTGCCGATCTCGCCGGCGCGCGCCATGCGCATGGCTTCCAGGTTGTAGGGCTCGAAGTGCACGCGGTAGCCGATCATCAGCTTCTTGCCGGCCTTC
>JBKHWY010000151.1:5329-9238 GCA_046566285.1 Gammaproteobacteria bacterium
CTTCGATCAGCTTCAGCGCGCCCAGACGGCCCGACCGCACGTGCTCCAGCAGCTTGCGGTGATGCTTCTCGTATTGCGAGCGATAGGCGATCATCAGCTTCACGCCCGCCTTGTCGCACGCCTCGATCATCTCGCGCGCATCGGCCGACGATGTCGCCATCGGCTTCTCGCACATCACGTGCTTGCCGGCGCCGGCCGCGCGGATGGTGTACTCGGCGTGCATCGACACCGGCAGGCACACGTACACGATGTCGATCTCCGGATTGTCGCGGATGCTGTCGAAGTTCTTGTAGTTGTAGAGGTTGCGCTCGGGGACGCCATGCTCGGCCGCGACCCGGCGCGCCTTGGCGTCATCGCCGCTGACGAGCGCCACCAGGCGGCTGTGCTGGCAGTGCTTGAACTGCGGGATGATCACGCCCAGGCCATAGCTGCCCAGGCCGACGATGGCATAGCCCAGCTTGCGCGCGGGCGCCTGCGCGCGGGCGGGCGCACCCAGCGCCACCGCGGCCACGGCGCCGCCGGCCGCCAGAACAAGATTGCGCCTGTTTAAATCGATCATCCCGTCTCCTCGGTTCGTTATGGTGTGAAAGGTTTCCAATCCGCCGGCATTTTAATATGGATTGTTCAAGCGCCGAGCACGGTCACCACAATGCGGCGCCGCTGGGGCTCGGTGCGGTGTTCCCACAGGAAGATCCCTTGCCAGGTGCCCAGCAGCAGGGCGGCCGCACCCAGGGGAACGGTCAGGCTGGTATCGGTCAGGACGCTACGCGCGTGCGCCGCCATGTCGTCCGGACCTTCGAGGCGGTGGCGATAGGCCGGATCGGCGTCGGGGGCGAGGCGCGCCAGGACGGTGTCCAGGTCGCGCTGCACGTCCGGGTCGGCGTTCTCGGTGATGGTCAGCGAGCAGCTGGTGTGCTGCACGAACAGGTGGACCAGGCCGCACTGCACGCCGGTCGAGCGCACGAAACGGGCCACGTCGGCGCTGATATCGCGCGTGCCGCGCCCGCTGGTGTGAAACTCAAGAATGGTCTGATGGGGCATGGGGCAATCCTCGGCAGGCAAACAAACCCCATTGTAGTGCCTAGTGCTTAGTGCCCAGTGCCGTCTCGGCCAGGTCGCAGCAGGGGCGAGAGCGCAGGGGTTACAATGCAGGCTTTGTGCGGCCAGCCTGCTCGGGACACCGGCCGCCATGACAGGTCGGGGGCCTCATGACGAAACAACTAGCCGGCTGTGTCCTGGAAGTCCAGGCCATCGCCGCCGTGCCGCAGGTCCTGGCGACCGTGGCATCGCTCACCGGGGTGGGCTTTGTCGCCGTGGCGCACGTGACGGCGGACTCCTGGACCGCCTGCGCCGTCCATGACACGCTCGGCTTCGGGCTGGCCGTAGGCGACGGGCTCGATGTCACCACCACCCTGTGCGAGGAAGTGCGCAGCCAGGAAAGGAGCATCGTCATCGACCATGTGCGCGAGAGTGGCTACTGCGACCATCACACCCCGCGCATGTACGGCTTCCAGAGCTATTTTTCGGTGCCGCTGTACCGCCCGGATGGCGCCTATTTCGGCACCCTGTGCGGACTCGATCCGCAGCCCGCCACGCTGTCGACCCCGTCGATCGTCTCCACGCTGGAGCTGTTCGCCCAGCTGATCTCCTCCCAGCTCGAGGCCGAGCGGCGCCATGCCGACACCCGTACGGCGCTCCTGTCGGAGCGCGAAACGTCCGAATTGCGCGAGCAGTTCATCGCCGTGCTGGGGCACGACCTGCGCACGCCCTTGAGTTCCCTGCAGTTCGGGATCGAGCTGCTGCGCATGAAGCATGCCGAAAGCGACATGCTGCCGGTCCTGCAGCGCATGCAGCGCAGCGTGGCGCGCATGTCCGCGCTGGTCGACAATGTGGTCGACTTTGCGCGCGGGCGCCTGGGCGGCGGCATCGCGCTCGACCTGCGCCACGAAACGGACATCGACGCGGCCCTGCGCCAGGTGGTCGATGAGCTGCGCCAGCTGCATCCGGGCACGGTGGTGGTCGAGCAATTCGAGCCGGTCGAGGGCCTGGTGTGCGACCTGGGGCGGCTCGGCCAGCTGCTCTCCAATCTCCTCAAGAACGCCATCGTGCACGGCCAGCCCGGCGCTCCGGTGCGGGTGGTGGCGGGACGGCAGGGCGGCGACTTCGCGCTCTCGGTGCACAACCAGGGCGGCCCGCTGCCCCCACTGCTGGTGGACCAGCTGTTCAAGCCGTTCAAGCGCGTGACTGCCACATCCAGCCACGATGGCCTCGGGCTCGGGCTGTACATCGTCTCCGAAATCGCGCGCGCCCACGGCGGCGGCATGGAGGTGCAGGGGCGCGGCGGCGAAGTCAGTTTTACCTTCCGCATGCCTCTCACGGACGCTACCGGACGCGCGCAGCCGTCCAGGACAGCTATCGTATAATTTCAGAAAACTTTTCGTGCAAACATGCGCGGAAAAGTCCCACTGCAAATATTTCGAATAAGAAACATCTGGAACAGGATAATGCAGCGGTGCGGCGCGCGGGTACCGGTGTATGCCGCCCGACAGCGCCACCCGACAGCGCTACCAACACGCCACATGAACCCAAGCATGCAGAACGCCAGCGCCCAGGCGCGTATTTCGACCGGCATTCCCGGCCTTGACGACATCCTCGGTGGCGGCCTGACGCCGCAACGCGTGTATCTGGTCGAAGGTTCACCAGGCGCCGGCAAGACCACCCTTGGGCTGCAATTTTTGCTCGACGGCGTGGCGCGCGGCGAAGCAGGCTTGTACATCACGCTGTCGGAAACGTCCGCCGAACTGGCCGCCGTGGCCGAGAGTCACGGCTGGTCGATCGCGGCGCTGTCGGTGTTCGAACTGGCCAGCGACAGCGTGCTGGACCCGGATGCCCAGCAGTCGGTGTTCCACCCGTCCGAAATCGAGCTGGGCGAAACCACCCGCGAAGTCATGGAGCAGGTCGACCGGATACGCCCGAGCCGGGTGGTGTTCGACAGCCTGTCCGAAATGCGCCTGCTGGCCCAGAACCCGCTGCGCTACCGCCGCCAGATTCTCGCGCTCAAGCAGTTCTTCGCCAGCCGCGCATGTACCGTGCTGCTGCTCGACGACAAGACCGCCGCCTCCGACCAGCACCTGCACAGCATTGCCCACGGCGTCATCACGCTCGAGCAGATCGCCATGGAATACGGCAAGGAACGCCGCCGCGTGAATATCGTCAAGATGCGCGGCATCCGCTTTCGCGGCGGCTATCACGACTACCTGCTCACCACCGGCGGGATCACCATGTTTCCGCGCCTGGTGGCGGCCGAGCACCTGCGCGAGTTTGTGCCGCAGACCCGCTCGAGCGGCTCGAACGCGCTCGACGATCTGCTGGGCGGCGGCCTGGTGGGCGGCACCAATACCCTGATCATCGGCCCGTCCGGGATCGGCAAGAGCACCCTGTCGACCTGCTGCCTGCAGGCGGCCCTCCAGCGCGGCGAGCAGGCGGCGTTCTACCTGTTCGACGAAGGCCTCGGCACCTTCTTTGCGCGCAGCAGCGCCCTGGGCATGGAGCTGGGACAGTATGTCGACAACGGCCAGCTGCGCATGCATCACATCGATCCGGCCGAGCTGTCGCCGGGCGAATTCGCCCAGATGCTGCGCGACGCGGTGGAGCGCGAGCAGGTCAGCTTCATCGTCATCGACAGCCTGAATGCGTACATCCAGGCCATGCCGGGCGAGCAGTACCTGATCCTGCAGATGCACGAACTGCTGTCGTACCTGAACCAGCAGGGCGTGACCACCCTGCTGGTGCTGGGCCAGCATGGCGTGGTGGGCGAGATGCGCTCGGAAGTGGACCTGAGCTACCTGAGCGACAGCACGGTGATGCTGCGCTTTTTCGAGCACCAGGGTCAGCTGCGCCGGGCCATCA
>JBKHWY010000152.1:0-9230 GCA_046566285.1 Gammaproteobacteria bacterium
ACCCGGCGCCCGCGCGGTTTCACCCTGATCGAGCTGCTCGTCACGCTCGCGATCCTGGCGTTGCTCGGGGCGCTGGTGGTGCCGACCGCGCAGATCGCGCTGCAGCGCCGCCACGAACAGGAGCTGCGCACGGCGCTGCGCGAGATCCGCAATGCGCTGGACGACTACAAGCGCGCCAGTGGCGAAGGGCGGGTGCCCAACACCCTCGACGGCAGCGGCTATCCGCCCAACCTGGCGATGCTGACCCGTGGCGTGCCGGACCAGCGCAGCGCCACGCCACGCAAAATCTACTTCCTGCGCGCCATGCCGCGCGATCCGTTTGCCGAGGACCCGGAGGCGGCCGATATCGACACCTGGGCCCCGCGCGCATACCAGAGCGATCCGGACGACCCCAAGCCCGGGGAAGACGTCTACGACGTGCATTCGAAATCCGAGAAGGTGGGCTTGAATGGCATCCCGTACAAGCGTTGGTGAGCGCGTCCGGCGCGGTTTAACGACCTCCGCGCGCCGGCGCGGCTTCGTCATTCTGGCGAAGGCCAGAATCCATAGCGCGCTTGCTCAGAGTGGAACCGTGCCACTGACTGAACACGCCATGGATTCTGGCCTTCGCCAGAATGACGGTTTTGAAGACAGCTGGATGGCATGCAGCGTTCCGCGCTCCCCTTCCGCGCGCCGGCGCGGCTTTACCCTGATCGAGCTGCTGGTCGTGCTGGCCATCCTGGCCCTCCTGATGACCATCGCGGTGCCGCGTTTTTTCCGCAGCATGGACCAGTCGAAGGAGACGGTCCTGCGCGAGAACCTGCACATCACCCGCGAAGTCATCGACAAGTTCTATGGCGATAACGGACGCTATCCGGAGTCGCTCGACGAGCTGGTGCTGCGCCGCTACCTGCGCGAGATCCCGGTCGATCCCATCACCGAAAGCCGCGCCACCTGGGTGCTAGTGCCGCCTGAAACCGGCAGCGGGGTGTATTCCATCCAGAGCGGCGCACCCGGCGTGGCTCGCAGCGGCATCCCGTTCGGCCAATTGTAGAAATTGGCCTGAGTGCTTTTTACTTTGGACTGGCCGATATCACACTCCGGACTGGCCAATTGTTGTATTTGCGCCGATATTCTCACAAATTGTTGCACCTGATTTTGTCCGATCAAGTTTGTGATTTGTGTTCGGTTCACTGTAAGTTCCCTGTAAGTTTTCGGGACTTGGCGCTAGTTCCATATTGGCATACATATCTTTAACAAAAAACAGTCCTTTCGCATTTCACACCATATTGACAAGGCAACGTTTTCAGGCGCATCGTAAAAAAAGACCAACGCCCGTTGTGAAAACTTCAGCAAAAGTAAGCAGCTAGTCCGGGCTTTTCCGGCGTCCGTTCGGTTCACACAGCCTCCCTTCGCAAGCCTCGCCGCATGGCCGTTGCGGTGACCGCTTCCAAAGGCGAGGACACACAAAAAATAAATTGGAGACGTAAGATGAAACTGAACACCCTGAAAAGCGCACTGGTTCTGGCAGGTCTGGCTGTGGGCGCCCATGCATCGGCCGCAGGTCCCATCGGCTATGGCGCTGCCACCACCGGCGGCGGCAGCAAGACTGCGGTCAACGTGGCCACGCTGGCTGAAGCCCAGGCCAAGATCGACGCCTACAAGAGCGGCGGCCTGGTACTGAACTACACCGGTAAATTCAACTACTCGAGCATCAGCGACGTGTGCGCGCAATGGAAGAAAACCGCGCAGACGCTGGAAATCAAGAACAAGAGCGACATCACGATCCGCGGCACGGGCGACTCGTCCGCCAACTTCGGCATCCGCATCGTCGGCAATGCCCACAATGTGATCGTGCAGAACATGACCATCGGCCTCTTGCAAGGGGGCGAGTCGGCCGATTCGATCTCCATCGAAGGCAACTCGACCGGCAAGCCAAGCAACATCTGGATCGACCACAACACCATCTTCGCTTCCCTGACCCAGTGCTCGGGCGCGGGCGACGCCTCGTTCGATGGCGGCATCGACATGAAGAAGGGCGCCAACCACATCACGGTGTCGTACAACCACGTGTACAACTACCAGAAGGTGGCCCTGAACGGCTACAGCGACAGCGACACCGCCAATGCCGACTCGCTCACCACCTACCACCACAACCGCTTCGAAAACGTGAAGTCGCGCCTGCCGCTGCTGCGTCGTGGTAAGGCCCACATCTACAACAACTACTTCGGCAATGTCCACACCTCGGGCATCAACAGCCGCATGGGCGCCACCACGCTGATCGAGTCGAACTATTTCGAAAACGTGGTCAACCCCGTCACCTCGCGCGACAGCAGTGCGATCGGCTACTGGGAGCTGCGTAACAACTACGTCGGCACCGGCATCACCTGGACCGCTGCGGAAGGCACCTACGTCAACGCGACCGACTGGAAAACCACCAAGAGCTATGGCTCGGTGGGCTACAGCTACTCGCCCGACGCAGCCGCCAACGTGAAGTCCAAGGTCTTCGCCACCGCCGGCGCGCGCACCAACCTGGCCCAATAAGGCCGGTGCAGTACCCGGGCTTCGCAGCCCGGCTTGCAGTACCCGGGCCGCCCAACGGCCCGGATTCGCGAGCCGTCCCCGGAGAGCGGACGGCCATTCTAATGAGAGATATACCACTGGAGGAGTTGTAGACATGTTCAAGCATCTCAGCAAAGCAATGCCCGTCCTGTTCGCCCTGGCCAGCCTGACCCTGGCGGGCGGCGCCCAAGCCGCCCCATCCAAGCGCGCAGTCCCGTCCTGTACCAAAGTGACCGTCACCTCGACCACCACCGTGGCCGACGGCGCCACCTTCGACGGCCTGGCCAAGTACGGCAAGTGGGTGTGCCTGGTCGGCAGCGGCACCAAGATGAACGGCAGCCAGTCGGAAGGCCAGATCCCGCACTTCATCCTGGGCAATGGCGCCACCCTGAAGAATGTGGTGCTGGGCGATCCGAAGCTCGGTACCCGCAAGGACCTGAAGGCCGGCGGCGCCGATGGCGTTCACTGCAAAGGCAACTGCCGCATCGAAAACGTGTACTGGGGTGACATCGGTGAAGACGCCGCCACCATGGAAGGCAGCGCACCGGCCGGCAGCACCATGACCATCGTGGGCGGCGCAGCCTACAAGGGCGCCGACAAGATCTTCCAGAACAACGGCAACAAGACCCGCATCTCGATCAGCGACTTCTACGCCGAAGAAGCCGGCAAGCTGTATCGCTCGTGCGGTAACTGCTCGAGCCAGTACGTGCGCTACGTGACCGTCAAGGGCGTGGCCCTGTACAACGTCAACGCAGGCCTGGGCGTGAACAGCAGCTTCGACGCGTCCAAGCTGCCTGCGCTGAAGGGCCAGTACGACGTGGCTGACATCACCGACCTGGTGACCAACAAGTCCTCGTCGTCGCGTTGCGTCGGCTATGTCGGCACCTCGAAAGGCAACGAGCCAAGCAAGGATTCGAACAGCAGCAACGTCGCACGCAGCTGCCAGTTCCACTGATCCGGGCACCTGAAGACCTAGCACCTCAAGTGTGAGCACGTCAAGTCGCGCCTGCCGCTGCTGCGCCGTCGTAAAGCGCACCTCTGCAACCATTACTTCGGCGGCGTGCTCACCTCCGGCATCACCAGCAGCACAGGCGCAACCACGCTGATCGGGCCGAACTGGCCCGCGCACGTGGCCAATCCAGTCCTTTCCTTCGCAAGCTGCCCTCGAGGGCAGTCACGACGGCCGCTTCCAGGGTGAGGGACATCCTAAACTATCTTGGAGATGAACGATGAAACTTAGCATCCTGAAAAGCGCGTTGGTCCTGGCAGGTTTGGCGGTCGCTGCACATGCATCGGCCGGTCCCGTGGGTTATGGCGCCGGCACCACCGGTGGCGGCAGCAAGGCCCCGATCACCGTGTCGAGCCTGTCCGAAGCGCAGGCCGCGATCAATGCGTACAAGGGCGGCGGTCTGGTCCTGCTCTACAACGGCAAGTTCAACTACTCGAGCATCTGCGACGTGTGCGCGCAATGGAAGAAGGACGCGCAGACGCTGCAGATCAAGAACAAGAGCGACATCACGATCCGCGGCACCAACGATTCGACCGCCAACTTCGGCATCCACATCGCGGGCAGCGCCAGCAACGTGATCGTGCAGAACATGACGATTGGCCTCTTGCCAGGCGGTGACTCGGCCGACTCGATCTCGATCGAAGGCACGTCCTCCGGCAAGCCGAACAAGATCTGGATCGACCACAACACCATCTTCGCGTCGCTCAAGGAGTGCCCAGGCGCGGGTGACGCCTCGTTCGACGGCGCCATCGACATGAAGAAGGGCGCCCACCACATCACGGTGTCGTACAACTACGTGCACGACTACCAGAAGGTGGCGCTGAACGGTCATAGCGACAGCGACAGCACCAACTCGGCCTCGCTGACCACCTACCACCACAACCGCTTCGAGAACGTGAAGTCGCGCCTGCCGCTGCTGCGCCGTGGCAAAGCGCACATCTACAACAACTACCTGGGCGACGTGCACACCTCGGGCATCAACATCCGCATGGGCGCCACCGCCCTGATCGAGGCGAACTACTTCGAGAACGTGGCCAACCCGGTGACCTCGCGCGACAGCAAGTCGATCGGCTACTGGGAACTGCGTGACAACTTCGTGGGCAGCGGCATCACCTGGACGCCGGGTAACGGCAACTACGTGAACGCCACCGACTGGAAGACCACCAAGGAATACGGCTCGGTCGGCTACAGCTATTCGGCCGACCCTGCCGCCAGCGTCAAGGCCAAGGTATTCGCCACCGCCGGCGCGCGCACCAATCTGGCTGAATAAGCCGGTGCAGTACCCGGGCCGCGAGGCCCGGTTTGAAGCACCCGGGCTTCACCGCCCGGTTTGAAGTACCGAAGCACCCGGGCCGCAAGGCCCGACCTACAGAGCCGTCGCGTCAAGTGGACGGCCGTTCAAGAGAGATAAACCTTTGGAGGAGTTGTAGAAATGATCAAGCATCTCAGCAAAGCAATGCCCGTACTGTTCGCCCTGGCCAGCCTCACCCTGGCAAGTGGCGCGCACGCCGCTCCCTCCAAGCGCGCGGTCCCGTCCTGCACCAAGGTGTCGGTGTCATCCACCACCACCGTGGCTGCCGGCCAAACTTTCGACGGCCTGGCCAAATACGGCAAGTGGGTCTGCCTGGTGGGTTCCACCACCAATATGAACGGCAGCCAGTCCGAAGGCCAGATCCCGCACTTCATCTTGAACGATGGCGCGACCCTGAAGAACGTGGTCCTGGGTGATCCGAACCTCGGTACCGGCAAGGACCTGAAGGCAGGCGGCGCCGACGGCGTCCACTGCAAGGCCAACTGCCGCATCGAGAACGTGTACTGGGGCGATATCGGCGAAGACGCCGCCACCCTGGAAAGCAGCGCACCGGCCGGCAGCACCATGACCATCGTCGGCGGCGCGGCCTACAAGGGCGCCGACAAGATCTTCCAGAATAACGGCAACAAGACCCGCATCTCCATCAGCGACTTTTATGCCGAAGAAGCGGGCAAGCTGTATCGCTCGTGCGGCAACTGCTCGAGCCAGTACGTGCGTTACGTGACCGTCAAGGGCGTGTCCCTGTACAACGTCAGCGCAGGCCTGGGCGTGAACAGCAGCTTCGACGCGTCCAAGCTGCCGTCGCTGGCTGGCCAGTACGACGTGGCCGACATCACCGACCTGGTGACCAACAAGTCGGCTTCCACGCGTTGCATCGGCTATGTCGGCACCTCGAAAGGCAACGAGCCAGTGAAGGACACCAGCAGCAGCAACCTCGCGCGCAGCTGCCAGTTCCACTAATCGAGCACGCCAAGTCTGAGCACTAAAAGTCGCGTCGCGGAATAAAGCAAGCGCAGTATCCGGGCTTCGCGGCCCGGTTTGAAGTATCCGGGCCGCCCCATTGGTGGGGTGGCCCGGCTTTCCGCGCCGTCCCGTCAAAGTGGCCGGCCAATCCAACGAGAGATAAACCTGTGGAGGAGTAGAAATGATCAAGCATCTCAGCATGGCTCGTAACGTCCTGATCGCCCTGGCCGGCCTGACCTTGGCGGCCAGCGCCCATGCCGCCCCATCGAAGCGCCCGGTGCCGTCCTGTACCAAGGTGTCGGTGTCGTCGACCACCACCGTGGGCGCCGGCGAAACCTTCGACGGCCTGGAAAAGTACGGCAAATGGGTCTGCCTGGTCGGCAGCACCAAGAACATGAATGGCAGCCAGTCGGAAGGCCAGATCCCTCACTTCAGCCTGGAGGAGGGCGCCACCCTGAAGAACGTGGTGCTGGGCGATCCGACCCTGGGCACCGGCAAGGACCTGAAGGCGGGTGGCGCCGACGGCGTTCACTGCAAGGGCAACTGCCGTCTCGAGAACGTGTACTGGGGCGATATCGGCGAGGACGCCGCCACCATGGAAGGCGGCGCGCCTGCCGGCAGCACCATGACCGTTGTCGGCGGCGCGGCCTACAAGGGCGCCGACAAGATCTTCCAGAACAACGGCAACAAGACCCGCATCTCCATCAGCGACTTCTATGCCGAAGAAGCGGGCAAGCTGTATCGCTCCTGCGGTAACTGCTCGAGCCAGTACGTGCGCTACGTGACGGTGAACGGCGTGGCCCTGTACAACGTCAACGCAGGCCTGGGCGTGAACAGCAGCTTTGACAAGTCCAAGCTGCCAGCGCTGGCCGGCCAGTACGACGTGGCCGACATCACCGATCTGGTGACCAACAAGTCCACTTCCTCGCGTTGCGTCGGCTACGTCGCCACCTCGAAGGGCAACGAGCCCAAGAAGGACAAGAGCACCAGCAACGTCGCACGCAGCTGCCAGTTCCACTAATCCAGCCGCTTCCCATGGCGCCGTTCGCGGCGCCTTTTTTATTGTTGTATTTATTATAATTCAGGAGACACAATGAAACTGCATCCAACCATTCTCGCCACCGCCTGCGCGCTGCTGGTGTCCCAGGCCTACGCGGCCGACATCGATGCCCGCACGCTGACGGGCGCCAGCACCCCGCTGCTGCTGGGGAGCTACGGCACCCGTACCTATTCCGCCCCCGTGAAGGATGACAACGGCCACGCCCCTGCCAACTACAAGGCCGCGCCCAAGCTGCCCACCTGGCAGTTCGCCCAGGTCGATCCCACCGGCGGCGTGCTGACCTTCGAGCGCCAGACCGCGCCGCAGAACGGCTGGCATACCATCTCGCGCGCCGGCAAGGTGGTCGTCACCGGCGGCTCGGCCGCCGCGTCCGACCGCGTCTACACCGTCTTCAACGGCCAGCAGCTGGTGGCGGCCCTGAAACAGGCCGGCAACGAGCCGAAGATCGTGCGCATCGTCGGCCACATCGATCTGCGCTGGAGTAACAACAACACCGTGTTCAAGGAATACACCAGCTACCTGGACCAGAAGCAGGGCGGCTCGATCATGATCCCGTCGAACACCACGCTGGTGGGCATCAACGACGCGCAAGGCCGGCCGGCGCGCATCACCGGCACCACGCTCCTGATCGGCGCCGAAGCGCCGCTGGCCGCCGGTGGCGATCCGCAAGCCGATTTCAAGAGCTGGGTCTCGTCCGGCAAGAACCCGGAGGACTATCCGACCTGGACGCGTAACGTCATCATCCGCAATCTGCAGATCGACACGCCCTGGGACGTCAATCCGGAAGATTCGGCCAATGCCTACGCCGACGGCGTGACCCTCTCGCGCGCCCAGAACGTGTGGATCGACCACGTGTCGATCAGCGATGGCGACACCCCTGATTCGCTGGCCAGCGACACCCGCCACGACGGCGCGCTCGACATCGTGCGCGGCTCGGACTACATCACCGTGGCCAACAGCTACTTCACCAAGCACCACAAGCAGACCCTGGTCGGCAACGGCGACAGCGGCCGTGCATGGAGCGACGAAGGGCGCCTGCACGTGACCTTCTCGGGCAACTGGTGGGACAGCCTGGGCTCGCGCCTGCCGCTGGTGCGCTTCGGCCAGGTGCACGTGTTTAACAACCTAATCACCGGCAGCACCACGACCAAGGACGACGACCTGAAGTTCGAAAGCGGCCTGGATGCGCGCTACAAATCCAGCATCCTGGTGCAGAACAACTACTACAGCTTCACCGGCCTGAAACCGAAGGAGTTCTGCGGCAAGGTCATCAAGGGCAAGGGCTATACGGGCTTCCGCTCGTCGGGGCACCTGTTCATCAGCGACAAGGCCGATGGCGCCGCCTGGAGCGGACCTGCCATTTCCATCACCGGCCAGTGCGGCCTGTCGACGGCCAGCGGCGCGGCCGCATGGACGGCGCCGTACGCGTTCACGCTGCAGGCCGCCGATGCGGCGCTGACGTCGGTGAAGAGCAACGCCGGCGCCGGCAAGCTGCGCTAAGGCTAGTCTTCTGGACGTTCGACATCCTTGCAGTTGGCTCCGCAAGCGATCACATAGGCGAACGTCCAGTCGCAATAGCGCTTGCGGCCATCGAGGAACATGAAGTCCCCGTCGGGGAAGCTGGTCTTGATGGTGCGCTCGCACGACGCGCTTTTCACCCCCATGATCCCGCCCCCGGGGGCGCGGATCAGCTGCCAGTCCATCTTCCCGGTGATCGGATCCGGATACAGCTCGCGCAGGTAGCGCTTTACGCCTGCCTGGCGCGGGTCGCGCACCAGGTCTTCCAGGCGCGAGGGCGCGCGCGCACCGTTGCCCTCCGGCGTGAACAATTCATACTCGAGGAAGGCCTTGATGTACTGCTTGCCCACGTAAAGCAGCTCGGTCTCGGCCGCGCGCCGGCGCGCCAGTTCCCCCACCTGCACCACGGCCGTGGCGGCGATGCTGAGCACCGCCACCAGCACCATGAGGGCAACGTAGGTGAAGCCTTGGATCCGGTGTGTTGTATGAGCTGTTGCCATTCCCCGCGCCATATTCGTTCCGATTTCTGCGCATTCGAGTGTAGCGCATCAGCTCACCGTCAAGGAATTTCAATCGCTGTTTCGCGCCCAGGCTTCGCAATAGAACTGGGGCAGCTTGCCCTGCCACGCTTCCGGTACCGATACATAGTCCGGACGGCTCATGATCTTCAGCGTGGTCGCCTTATCCTTGGCGTTACAGGCAAAGCTGGCGTAGCTGGCGATATTCCACGGATCAGGATAATGCGCGATCATGTCGTCGAAGCCGTCTCGCATGGTGGGCCAGTCCACTTTTGAATTGGCGAAGATATCCTTCTTCAGTTCGCAGCA
>JBKHWY010000153.1:0-9225 GCA_046566285.1 Gammaproteobacteria bacterium
AGCCGATCGCCGCGATCGCCGAGATCGGTGAACTGAACATCGGCCACGCCATCGTGGCCCATGCCATCTTCGCCGGCTGGGAGAACGCCGTGCGCGAGATGAAGGCCATCATGACGGCCGCGCGCCTGGGTGTCAGCCTGGCCCGCAGCGGAGGCGCCTAAATGAGCGCGATCTACGGCATCGGCACCGACATCGTGCAGATCTCGCGGGTGGCCGACGCGCTGGCGCGCAACGAGCGCTTTGCCGACAAGGTGCTGGGGCCGGAGGAGCTGGTCAAGTTCCACGCGCGGCGCGCCAAGAACGCCGTGCGCGGCCAGCGGTTCCTGGCCACGCGCTTCTCGGCCAAGGAAGCGTTTTCGAAGGCCATCGGGATGGGCATGCGCATGCCCATGACCTGGCGCTCCTGCCAGGTGTTGAATGCCCCCAGCGGCAAGCCGGTCATCGTGTGCAGCGGCGCGCTGGAAGAATTTATGCGTCAGAATAGATTGTCCGCGCAGGTGACGATCAGCGACGAAGCCGATTATGGGGTTTCGTTCGTCATCGTCACCCAGGCGCCGCAGTGAGAAGCAACGTAACTGAGCAGGGCAGGGAAGCAGTGATGAGTGAAGTCGACAGCAGTCAAGCAGGCACCGATGTGAACGAGCTGGCTCCGCGGGCCACGTCGGCGGATGATCCGCCGGCCGCGCCGCAGGATGCGCGCGCCCAGGTGCTGGCCACCGTGGCCAAGCTGCCCGGCCTGCCGGGCGTGTACCGCTATTTCGATGCCAACGACGCGGTGCTGTATGTCGGCAAGGCGCGCGACCTCAAGAAGCGCGTGTCGAGCTACTTCCAGAAGAACCTGGCCAGCCCGCGCATCGCCATGATGGTCGAGCGCATCGCCCGGCTCGAGACCACCGTCACGCACAGCGAGGCCGAGGCGCTGATCCTGGAATCGAACCTGATCAAGACGCTCAAGCCGCGCTACAACATCCTGTTCCGCGACGATAAGTCCTACCCCTACCTGAAGATCACCGGCGGGGCCGTGCCGCGCATGGCCTACTATCGCGGCGCGCTGGACAAGAAGAACCAGTACTTCGGCCCCTTCCCCAGCGCCTGGGCGGTGAAGGAATCGATGCAGATCCTGCAGAAGGTCTTCCGCATCCGCACCTGCGAGGACAGCGTCTTCAACAACCGCACGCGCCCGTGCCTGTTGCACCAGATCGGCCGCTGCAGCGGCCCCTGCGTGGACCTGGTGCCGGCCGACGAGTACAAGCTCGACGTCGACAACGCCGCCAAGTTCCTGCGCGGGCGCCAGGGCGAAGTCATGGCCGACCTGGAAGCGAAGATGCACGCCTATGCGGCCGAGCTCAAGTTCGAGCAGGCCGCCAATGTGCGCAACCAGATCCAGTCGCTGGCGCGCGTGCTGCACCAGCAGAGCATGGAAGCGTCCAGCAGCGACGCCGACGTCGACATCATCGCCGTGGTGGTGCAGGGCGGACGCGCCTGCGTGAACCTGGCCATGGTGCGCGGCGGGCGCCACCTGGGCGACCGCGCCTACTTCCCCAGCCAGGTGGGCGACGCCGCCGCGATGCTCGATGGCTCAATCGAATGCGAAGTGCTGGCCGCCTTCCTGGCCCAGCACTACATCGACAAGTTCGTCCCCGGCACCCTGATCCTGAATATCGAATTCGACCAGCCGGCCCTGATGGTGGCACTGAGCGAACAGTGCGGGCACCGCATCAACCTGGTGTTCCAGCCGCAGGGGCAGCGGCGCCAGTGGCTGGAACTGGCGCAGAAGGGCGCCGAGATTTCGCTCGCGCGCCTGCTGTCCGAGCAGGGCTCGCAGCAGTCGCGCACGCGCGCGCTGGCCGAAGCGCTGTCGCTGGAGGTGGACGACCTCGAGACCCTGCGCGTGGAGTGCTTCGACATCAGCCACACGCAAGGCGAGGCCACCCAGGCCTCGTGCGTGGTGTTCCACCACCACGCCATGCAGAACGGCGAATACCGCCGCTACAACATCAACGACATCACCCCGGGCGACGACTACGCCGCCATGCGCCAGGTGCTCACGCGCCGCTACGAAAAGGTGGCCGGGGGCGACGGCGTGATGCCCGACGTGGTGCTGATCGACGGCGGCAAGGGCCAGGTCGAGATGGCGCGCCAGGTGTTCGTCGAGCTGGGGCTGGACATTAGCCTGATCGTCGGCGTGGCCAAGGGGGAAGGGCGCCGGGTCGGGCTGGAGACGCTGGTCTTCGTCGATGGCCGCGCGCCGCAGGAACTGGGCAAGGAGTCGGCCGCGCTGATGCTGGTGGCGATGATCCGCGACGAAGCGCACCGCTTCGCCATCACCGGCATGCGCGCCAAGCGCGCCAAGGCGCGCCAGACCTCGCGGCTGGAAGAGATCGAAGGCATCGGCGCCAAGCGGCGCCAGCGCCTCCTGGCCCGCTTCGGCGGCCTGCGCGGCGTGATCGCTGCCAGCGTCGAGGACCTGCGCTCGGTCGAAGGCATCTCGACCCAGCTGGCCGAAGAGATCTACCGCCAGCTGCACTGAGCCGCTTCATGACGGTGCTCCACTGCGCCCCTTCACTGTGCTTGTCTGGTGAATTCGGCATGAGCAGGGTAGACTAGCGCCGCATTTGTCTGCATATAAAAATCCACGCGCGCCTACCGTCCACATGCCCAGCTTCTATGCCGTTTAACATTCCCATCCTCCTGACCTGGCTGCGCGTCGCGCTCATTCCGCTCGTGGTGGGCGTCTACTACCTGCCCATCCACTGGCTGCCGCGCTCGGACCAGGACCTGGCCGCGACGCTGGTGTTCATCATCGCCGCCGTCACCGACTGGTTCGACGGCTTCCTGGCGCGCCGCTGGAACCAGACCTCGGCGTTCGGCGCCTTCCTCGACCCGGTGGCCGACAAGCTGATGGTGGCCGGCGCGCTCCTGGTGCTGGTGCACCTGGACCGGGTGGACCACTTCATCGCCTTCATCATCATCGGCCGCGAGATCGCCATCTCGGCGCTGCGCGAATGGATGGCGCAGCTGGGCGCATCGCGCTCGGTGGCCGTCAATTCGCTCGGCAAGATCAAGACCACCGCGCAGATGACCGCCATCCCCATGCTGCTGTTCGACGACGTGCTGTTCCGCGTGATCGACACCCAGGTGGTGGGCGGCTACCTGATGATCGTCGCGGCCGTGCTGACGGTGTGGTCGATGTTCTACTACATGCAAAAGGCCTGGCCCCTCATCAAGGAAAAAGCGGGCCCGGGTTTGTGAAGCGCGCTTGGCGCTTCCTTGACAAGCCGTACAGAACCTCTATAATGCTTGCCTGTTGTGACGACGCGGGAGTAGCTCAGTTGGTAGAGCGCAACCTTGCCAAGGTTGAGGTCGAGAGTTCGAGACTCTTCTCCCGCTCCAGAATTCAAAAGAAAAGACTCCGCGCTTTTCGAGAAAATGCAGCGTGGCTGCATTTTTTTTCAGTACCTCGGGCGAGGTAGCAAAGCGGTTATGCAGCGGCCTGCAAAGCCGTTTAGACGGGTTCGACTCCCGTCCTCGCCTCCATTCTTCCCATAGTATGACGTTTTCGTCCCGTGTTCGGACGGGGGCAACACCACACCCGCAAACGGCCAAGTCGCCGTCGGTATTTAGCCCGTGCGAACTATGATGTAGCTACCACGGCTACCATCACCAGGCGTTCGAACGGTTATCTGCTCCAGGGCCTCACACAAGGTGCTACCAACGCCGTTCTACGCCACCTTCGATGACGTCGAGACCGCTGAGCGGTACGGAGCACGAACAAGGGGGCTGACCGGGCCAATTTGCGGAACGCCGGTGCGATGGGAGCAACGCATTTTCGGGCCCGATACAAGATATGGAGAATGGACGAAGGAGCATGCCGCCTCCACGTCCAGATCAGCCTGCCAGTACGTACGCGCGAGCGCCCCGCTCCAGGGCGGGCGCGGCTACTTCATGCTCGACGGCTCCTAGGCTTGATCAGAACGTGCTCGGTACTCAATTATTGAACCCTTTGCAGTGTGCTCCAGCGCCACTCCGCTTCCTTCATGATGCGATCGACGTCCAGCCGTGCGGCGCTCGTATCGACGCTAGTGATGCCGAGCAGCAGGTCGGAAGCGTTGACCAGCTTGCCAATCGCTATCTCATGATTCGACGAAGTATTGTGTGCCAAATACTGCATCGCGAGATCAATTTCCGACATAACCGATTTGCGCGCATCCAGCTCTTTTTTGGCTGTCAGTTTCAGGGCGGTCAGGTGATTGGTCGCGCTCCCGTAGTTTTGGCTCGAGCCTACGACCGTCAAGCCCAGATCAAGGGCAGGCCCGTACTGCACCATTGTGGCGCCGCTGCCTGTGCTGATGACCGTGTTCAGCTTGACCGTGCCAGTCTCTGATGGCAACTGCATGGTCAGCAGCAGCTCTGCACCGTGGTTCTCGGCTAGCGTGAGTGACCAGAGCACTGCATTCGCGAGCGTAGTCGCCGCCGGGGGTGGTTGCAAGGTAATCGATTTCCTCATAACTACGGGAAAACGCCTGACGTATTTGGAGGTTAAATATGGACTACCGAGGAAAGCCGGTGCAGCATTAGCGCGGTTGGTAGGGCAAATGCGAACCGCGACTGCTGCCGCAGCTGCAGTGGATGGAAATGTAGTGCTGTTTACGTGGGCTGCACCGAGCGAAGCTCAGATGGCTCTTCTGGCAGCAGAGCTCGGTGAAAGCGCGAGCGCTGTTCAACACGTACATGGCCTAATTGGGCTGACGCAATGTTTGAGAATTTTTCTTTTGGGGATATATAGGTGCCGGCATGGATAGGAAGATTCGTATCAAAGCGGTGAATATGTTCGGTTTGGAAATGGGTAAATTTTTTCCAGAGTTTCGGCCGGTGAAGATCAAATCTATGTACCTGGGTCCGGGCACGTCGGTATGGCAAAAGGACTCCACCGATTGCAGTTATTTTGTCATGTTTTGCCCAGAGCCGAAGGGGCAACAAGACTTGGTAACGGTGGAGCTAGGATGGTCCCGCCTAAAGCGATTCCCCGAACTAATGCAAATTCCTTCAATTGCATTTCCTAAAGACGTGCCTAGTGCACACAAACGGGAAGAGGGTATCGTACGGATTGGGACTTTATGCGACGCCGAGTTCGGTTGGGTGCCCGTTAAGGATGAGACGATTGCGAGCGTGGTTGAGTTTCTTATTGAAAAACTGCAGCGGATTGGCATCCCGTTTCTTAACGGGCTCGCTAATCAGAGGCTTTCGGAAAGCTAGGGAAACGCGGAACGACTCACTTCCGGGCGCGAAAATGGCCAGAGCCAGTTGCAATATTTTCGCTTCCTGAATTTGCGGTCGAGTTGCGCCCGTTGGCTCCCCAAATCAGCGATATCAGGTGTCATTTTCGGCGGCCCATCAAATTGGGGGCCTGTTTCATTTTGTGTTCGCCACTTGCGGCGACCCCGTTATCCAGCCCGGCTTGAGCAGTCGGTGTATGTCTTGCTGGCGATCGCCCAGGCCCCGTCGCGCCGTACCAGGCTCAGGTAGTCGAGGTAGTCGAAGCCCAGCATCCGGCAGCGCATGCGGGCCAGCGCGATTTCTCCGGTCACTTCGATGGACAAGACCTCGAAGCCATACGCCTCGCCCAGCTGGGCAGGACTGCGGCGCGCGGCCACCCGCTCGAGATAGGGGCCGAGCGGGCGGCATACCGGCTCGCCCCGCACCTCGCCATACAGCATGGCCTGCGGATGGAACACCTGGGCCAGCAGGTCCACGTCGCCGCGATACAGGCCGTCCCCGTACGCCTCCAGCAGAGTCTCGATGTCCTTCATCGGCGCGCCTCCAGCCGGTCCAGCACCGGCTCGCCGGCCACGCCCCAGTTCAGCGGATCGATTTCCTCGATCAGCACGAAGGTGGTGGCCGGGTCCTTGTCCAGCACCTGCGCGACCAGTTCGGTGGCGCCGGCGATCAGGCGCCTCTTCTGTTCGGCGCTCACGCTCTGCGGGGTCACCTTGATGTAAATGATGGGCATGGCGCCTCCTCAGGCCTGGTTCTCGGCCCGCAGGGCCTCCTGCACTGCCGGCCGCGCGGCCACCGTGCGCATGAAGGCTTGCAGCTGATGGTAGCCGGTCAGGTCCAGTCCGACCATGTCGGCCCAGCGCGTGACCACGAACAGATAGGCGTCCGCTGCAGTGAAGGCCTCTCCGGTCAGGTAAGGGCCGGGGTGCAGCGCCGCCTCGATCAGCGCGTACTTCTTGTGCAGCAGGTCGCCGAAGTGCGCCTTGGCGCCGCTGTCGACCGATGAGAACAGCACCGTGTACGACTTGTGCAGGTCGGAGGTGAGGAAGTTCTGCCACTCCATCACCCTGTAGCGCTGCGCCGTGCCGGCGGCCGGCATCAGCGCGTGCGCGCCCGCCAGGTCGGCCAGGTACTGGCTGATGATCGGCCCTTCGGTCAGCTGCGCGCCATCGTCCCGCACCAGCAACGGCACCTGGGCCTTGGGGGCGATGGCGCGGAAGTCGGCGCCGTCCGACGTGGTTTTGCTGGCCAGGTCGACGCCGGTCAGTTCCAAGGCCAGGCCCGCCTCGCGGGCCACGATATGGGGAGCGAGCGAGCAGGCGCCCTTGGCAAAGTACAGTTTCATGGATTTTTCCTGTGGAAAGTTGAGGGAAATGGCATGCTAATTGCCGCGCCGGGCGAGATAAAGCTAGAATCGGACACAATATTCATAAGCGGAGGTAATGAATTGGCCCGATTCGATGTGTCCATGCTCGGCAATATCGAGCTGTTCTGCCACACGGCGGAACTGGCCAGCTTTACCAAGGCAGCCGCGCGCGCCGCCGTCACCCAGGCCGCGGTCAGCCGCGCGGTCTCCCGGCTGGAAGCGCAGTTCGGGGTACAGCTGCTGGTACGGTCGACCCGCAGCGTGCGTCTCACCGAGCGGGGCCGCACGTTTTACGAGCAGTGCCGCCAGGCGCTGCACATGCTGGCCGATGCCGAGCGCGAGTTAAGTGGCGACCAGCAGGAAACCAGCGGGACGGTACGCCTGAGCCTGCCGACCTCGTATGGCCACTGCCGCGTGTTGCCGATCCTCGCCGACTTCATGCAGGCGCACCCGCGCATCAAGCTCGACATCCAGCTCAGTAACCGGAACGCGGACCTGATCGCCGACGGCTTCGACCTGGCCATCCGCGCGCGCGTGCCGGCCGACTCGGGCCTTATCGCTTGCAAGCTCGAAGAGGCGCCCCTGCTGATGGCAGCGTCTCCCGCCTACCTGCGCCGCCATGGTATGCCGCAGTCCCTGGACGACCTGGCGCGCCACCGCTGTATAGGCTTCGAGCGTCCGCGCACCGGGCAGCTGGTGCCGTGGCTGGTGCTGGAGGAGGGCGCGGTGCGCGAGATCACACCGGAGCCGGTGCTGCTCATCAGCGACGATATCCAGGGCGTGCCGCGCGCGGCGATGCATGGCCTGGGCATTTGCCAGACCTACCGCTTCATGGTGGAAGACCAGCTGCGCGCCGGGCTGCTGGCGGAAGTGCTGCCCGCGCATGGCGGGGCGACCCGACCGTTCTCCTTGCTGTATCCCGGTCAGCGCCACATGCCGCGCCGCGTGCGCGTACTGATCGATTATCTGCTTGCGCGGCTGCGTGACCAGATTTGAGTGTCGACAGGCTGTTCATGGACTTGCCCTACGCCTCTCGAATGCTGTCGATGATCGTGTCAAGGCGGTTGCCATCGCAGGCGAGCACCCGGCCGTCCACGAATACCGGCTCGGCCAGGCGCGTGAGCACCGCGCCGCTGGGCATCTCCACCGCCAATCGGGCGCCGCGTTCGTAGGCGTGGCGTAGCGTGTCGGAACACAGCACCGGGCGCGCCAGATTGACGGCCAGGTCGGTGGCAATGGCGCGCGCATCGAACATGGCGCGCCCCTGGCTGCTGCTGATGAATACGATACGCGGGCGCTGCACCTCCACCTTTGCAAACGCGTCCGCCATTTCCTGCGCCTCGTGCGCGAACAGTTCGCAGTGCGACGGCACGGGCACGGCCAGGCGTTCGCTACGCTGCGCGCCCGCGTCGAGCGCCAACGCGCCCACCGCAGCGAGCGCCGCGTCGGCCCCGGAGACGACCAGCTGGCGCGCGCCGTTGACGTTGGCCAGGTAGGCTTCCATGCCGGGACGGTGCACCTGGGCGATCAGGGGTTCGAGCTGCTGGCGCGTCAATCCCATCACGGCCAGCATGCCGTAGCCGCTTGGCCGCCCCTGTTCCATCAGGCGCGCCCGCAAGGCCACCAGCTCCAGCGCATCGGAAAACGCCAGCACGCCGGCCGTGACGGCCGCCGGGTAAGCGCCGATCGATAGTCCCGCGACCATCGCCGGCCGGGCGTCGTGCTCGGCCAGCACCCGCGCCATCGCCACGCCCGCCACCAGCAGGCACAGTTGCACGGCTACGGTGGACTGCAGCGCATTGGCCCCGTCGAGTTCGAGCACGCTGCGTCCCAGTGCCGTGCTGGCCTCGTCGAGCGTGCGCGCGGTGGCGGGATGCGCCGGCAGCGCGTGCAGCATGCCGGGCTTTTGCGCGCCCTGGCCGGGAAAGGTGAACAGGACGCTCATGCGGCCTGCTGCCACGGGTCGGCCACCAACCGCGGACCGCGTGCGGTCTTGAGCAGGACGCGGCCACGGCGCGCCGTGTATTCGGCCAGCGCGAAGCCGCCCACTCCGGTGTCGACCTGGATGTCGATCCGGCAGGCGCTGCGCTGCTGCAGCGCCTGCAGCTCCTGCAGCCGGGCCAGCGTGGCGGCATCCAGCGGCGCCGGCGCGCGCACCAGCAAGTCGAGATCGCTGTCCGGGCGCAGCACCGGCAGGCCGCTGGCGAGCGTGAATCCGACCCCGCCGCTCGGTCCCCACGTCAGCGCGAGCGGTGCCAGTTGGCTGCGCGCGGTATTGAACGCCTCGATGCAGGGCAGCGTGAGGGCCGACGCTTGCGCCACCAGCTGTTCGGGCGCCAGCACCCGGGTGATGCCGGCGATGGGCGCCAGCGCGCGGCTGCGCTGCTTGCGCGTCAATCCCCGTGCCCCGACCGCCACCATGCCCGCCGGCGCGCAGTCGCGCCGCACCACCAGCGGCGCCGCCATCAGCCAGGCGGCATCGAGCCAGGCCGGCCACGGGCCGCCGGCGTCGAAGCGGTCCGGCACCCGCAGGAACAGCAGATCGTGGGGAAGGAAAGTCGGGGCGTGCATGGCTTACTCCA
>JBKHWY010000154.1:0-9212 GCA_046566285.1 Gammaproteobacteria bacterium
CGAATCGGCGAGTAGCGCCAAATCGTGGGCTCTTAGGCAAACAGGCACGCCAACTCCACGCCCGGCTCGGGCGCACGCATGAACGCCTCGCCCACCAGGAAGGCATGCACATCGGCCTGGCGCATGCGCTTCACATCGTCCGGACCCAGGATGCCGGACTCGGTCACCACCAGTTTATCGGCCGGAATGCGCGGCAGCAGCCCCAGCGTGGTATCGAGCGTCACCTCGAACGTGCGCAGGTTGCGGTTGTTGATGCCCACCAGCGGCGTCTTGAGCTTCAGGGCCGCCGTCAATTCCTCCCCATCGTGCACCTCGACCAGCACGTCCATGCCCAGCTCCAGCGCGCACGCTTCCAGCTCGGCCATCAGGCCATGGTCCAGTGCCGAGACGATCAGGAGGATCGCGTCCGCCCCCATCGCGCGCGCTTCGTACACCTGGTACACATCGACCATGAAGTCCTTGCGGATCACCGGCAGCTCGCAGGCGGCGCGCGCTGCCTTCAGGTAGTCGACATGGCCCTGGAAGAACTGCACGTCGGTCAGCACCGACAGGCAGGCCGCGCCATGTTGGGCGTAGCTGGCGGCGATCTGGGCCGGCTGGAAGTCGGCCCGCAGTACGCCTTTCGACGGCGATGCCTTCTTCACTTCGGCGATCACGCCGGCCTTGCCCGCGGCGATGTGGCGGCGCAGGCTGGCTTCGAAACCACGCGACGCGACGCGCTCGGTTTCCACTTCGCGGCGCAGGCTGGCCAGGTCGCGGTACTTCTTCGCCGCGGCGACTTCGTCGGCCTTCACTGCCAGGATTTTGTTCAGGATGTCGGACATGGTTACTTTACGTTTGTTTGGATAGCGCCAGCTTCACGCCAAGCCAGAGGAACAGGGCGCCGGTGATGCGGTTCAGTACGCGCGAGGCGGTGGCGCTGACCTTCAGGCGGGCGCTGGCCTTGGCCGTCACCAGCGACAGGGCGTGGCACCACAGCATGCCGTTGAAATTGAAGATCACGCCCAGGATGATGAAGGCCAGCGCCTTGTTGGGCGACGCCGCGTCGATAAACTGCGGCACGAAGGCCAGGAAGAACAGCGCTACCTTTGGGTTCAGCACATTGGTGAAAAAACCCTGCGCGAAGATGCGCCGGTAGGGCAGGGCCGCTACTGTGCCGATTTCAGCCACCGGCGCGCCGCCCCGACTGCGCAACAGGCCATACGCCATGTACAGGATGTAGGCCGCGCCGATGTATTTGACGACCATGAAGGCGGTGGCCGAGGTGGCGAGAATCGCCGACAGGCCGAGGGCGGCGGCGAAGATGTGCACGAAGGTGCCCGCGCCAATGCCCCAGGTGGCCGCCACGCCGGCGCGCCAGCCCTGCGTCGCGCTGCGGGTCATGATCAATAGTGAATCCGGTCCGGGCATCATGTTCAGCAGCAGACCGGAAACCACGAACAGCGCCAGGTCATGGATGCCGAACATGTTCAGCTCCCGCCCAGGCGTTGGGTGACGGCGACGAACTGCTCGACCTTGGCCAGCGCCGCGCCACTGTCGATCGCCTTGCGCGCACGCTTCAAGCCATCCTCGATCGAAGTCGCCACGCCGGCCGCATACAGCGCCGTGCCGGCATTCAAGGCCACGATGTCGCAGGCGGGGCCGGGTTCGCCGCGCAGGGCCTGCATCATCTTCAGCTTCGATTCCGCGGCATCGGCCACCTTCAGGTTGCGGCTGGCGATCATGGCCAGGCCGAAGTCTTCCGGGTGGATCTCGTATTCGCGGATTTCGCCATTGACCAGTTCACCGACCATGGTGGCCGCGCCCAGCGAGACTTCGTCCATATTGTCGCGGCCCCACACCACCACCGCATGCTGGGCGCCCAGGCGCTGCAGCACGCGCACCTGGATGCCGACCAGGTCGGGGTGGAACACGCCCATCAGGATGTTGGGCGCCCCGGCCGGATTGGTGAGCGGTCCGAGGATATTGAAGATCGTGCGCACGCCCAGTTCGCGCCGCACCGGCGCCGCATGCTTCATGGCCGCGTGGTGGTTGGGGGCGAACATGAAGCCGATGCCCGTCTGTGCGATCGACTCGGCGATCTGCTCGGGGCTCAAGCTGATGTGGGCGCCCAGGGACTCCAGCAGGTCGGCGCTGCCGGACGAGGACGACACGCTGCGTCCGCCGTGCTTGGCCACGCGCGCGCCGGCCGCAGCGGCCACGAACATCGCCGTGGTCGAGATATTGAAGGTGTTGGCGCCATCGCCGCCGGTGCCGACGATGTCGAGGAGGCCCGTGGTGTCGGCCAGCGGCACCTTGGTGGAGAACTCGCGCATGACTTGCGCGGCGGCGGCGATCTCGCCGATGGTTTCCTTCTTGACGCGCAGGCCCATGGTCAGCGCCGCGATCATGGTGGGCGACATTTCGCCCGACATGATCTGGCGGAACAGGTGCAGCATTTCGTCGTGGAAGATCTCGCGATGCTCGATACAGCGCAGCAGCGCCTGTTGTGGAGTGATCGGCATGGCGGGGTCCTTTAGCGACGCTCTAGAAAGTTCTTCAGCAGCGCGTGCCCATGCTCGGACAGGATCGACTCGGGGTGGAACTGCACGCCCTCGATGTCGTAGTCCTTGTGGCGCACGCCCATGATCTCGCCATCCTCGGTCCACGCCGTCACTTCCAGGCAGTCCGGCAGCGAGCTGCGCTCGATGGCCAGCGAGTGGTAGCGGATCACGGTGAAGGGGCTGGGAAGTCCCTTGAACACGCCGACGCCGGTATGGGTGATCTGCGAGGTCTTGCCGTGCATGACCTGCTGGGCGCGAATCACCTTGCCGCCGAACGCTTCGCCGATGGCCTGGTGGCCCAGGCATACGCCCAGGATGGGCAGCTTGCCCTTGAATTGCTTGAGCACGTCCACCGAGATGCCGGCCTGCGCCGGGGCTTTCGGGCCGGGCGAAATGCAGATGCGTTCCGGCTGCATGGCGCGGATCTCGTCGAGCGAGATTTCATCGTTGCGGTGCGTGTGCACCTCCTCGCCCAGTTCGCCGAAGTACTGCACCAGGTTGTAGGTGAACGAGTCGTAGTTATCGATCATCAGCAGCATGTCAGAACTCCCCATCCAGGCCGTCTTGCACTTGTTCGGCGGCGCGCAGCACGGCGCGCGCCTTGTTTTCGGTTTCCTGCCATTCCATCTCGGGGATGGAGTCGGCCACGATGCCGGCCGAGGCCTGCACATGCAGCATGCCGTCCTTGATCACGCCGGTGCGAATCGCGATCGCCAGGTCCATCTCGCCACCGAAGGAGAGGTAGCCGCAGGCGCCGCCATAGATGCCGCGCTTGGTGGGTTCCAGTTCGTCGATGACTTCCATGGCGCGGATCTTGGGCGCGCCGGTGAGCGTCCCGGCCGGGAAGGTGGCGCGCAGCACGTCCAGGTTGGACATGCCGTCCTTCAGCTTGCCCTCGACATTGGAGACGATGTGCTGCACGTGCGAGTATTTTTCGATGACCAGGCGGTCGGTGACGACCACGCTGCCGGTCTGCGAGATGCGGCCCAGGTCATTGCGCGCAAGGTCAATCAGCATCACGTGCTCGGCGATCTCCTTCGGATCGGCCAGCAGTTCGCGGGCCAGTTCGGCGTCGCGCTCGGGCGTGGCGCCGCGCGGACGCGTTCCCGCGATGGGGCGCAGCGTGACTTTCTTGCCGCCGTCGGGCGCATTCTCGTTGCGCACCAGGATCTCCGGCGAGGCGCCGACGATCTGCATGTCGCCGAAATTGTAGTAGTACATGTACGGCGACGGGTTCAGCGAACGCAGCGCGCGGTACAGGGTCAGCGGGCTGTCCACATACGGCTTCCTGATGCGCTGGCCGATCTGCACCTGCATCAGGTCCCCGGCCATCACGTATTCGTGCGCGCGCGCCACCGCCTTCAGGTAGTCGGCCTTGTCGAAGTCGCGGATCGCCTCGGTGCGCACCGAGCTCGATTTGACCGGTGCATCGACGCCACGGCGCAGCATCGCGCGCAGGTCCTTCAGGCGCTGGCGCGCGCGGCTGTACGACTCGGCTTCCTTGGTGTCGGCGTAGACGATCAGGTACAGCTTGCCGGACAGGTTGTCGATCACCGCCAGTTCCTCGGTGACCATCAGCTGGATGTCGGGCAGGCCCAGTTCATCCTTGGGGGCCGAATGGGCCAGCTTCTTCTCGATGTGGCGCACCGTGTCGTAGCCGAAGTAGCCGGCCAGGCCGCCGCAGAAGCGCGGCATGCCCGGCCGGACGGCGACCTTGAAGCGGGCCTGGTACTGTTCGATGAATTCGAGCGGGTTGCCTTCGTGGGTCTCGATGACGGCGCCGTTCCTGACGATCTCGGTGCGGGTGCCGGAGCTGCGCAGCACCGTGTTGGCGGGCAGGCCGATGAACGAGAAGCGGCCGAAGCGCTCGCCGCCCACGACGGATTCGAGCAGGAAGGTATTCTTGCCGCCGTTCTGGGTCTGGGCCAGCTTCAGGTACAGGGTGAGGGGCGTTTCGAGATCGGCGAACGCTTCGGCGATCAATGGAATGCGGTTGTAGCCTTCGTTGGCCAGCGAGCGGAATTCGAGTTCGGTCATGCTTTTTCTCCATACCGCCCGGGAAGGGAGGGGCGGTGGGGTTTCAAAAAACCTGTCGGCGTACAGGGACGGCCGACAGCAATCAATACGGGGTTACTCGGCCCAGGATTGCCAGCGTCGCCACAGCCAGGCCTCAAGCGAGCCTGTTTGGTTGACATTGAGTTTTTTGATAAAAAACATGAATTGAGGGTCAGTGTGCGGTGTCGTTATGCGAACGAATCAAGCCCGCTGCGCTTAGCAGCGAACTAACTATACCATCGGAATCCGTTTCCTGTATAGCCCGTCCGTGATTGTAACCGTAGGGAACTGTCAACACAAAACAACCGGCCGCGCGCGCCGCTTCCGCGTCATTCGACGAGTCGCCGATGGCCACCACCTGGTGCGGCGCGATGTCGAAATCCTGGCACACCTGCAGCATCGGCAGCGGGTCGGGCTTTTTGCGCGCCAGCGAGTCGCCCCCGTAGACCACCTCGAAATACTCGGCCAGGCCTTTCTGCGCCAGCAGCGGCGTGGTGAAGGCGATCGGCTTGTTGGTCACGCAGGCCACGCGCAGGCCCATGGCGCGGAAGGCCTGCAAGCCTTCTTTCACTTCCGGGTACATCAGGCAGTGCTCGCCGTTGATCGCCGTGTAGTGGCGCTTGTACGAGTCGAACGCGGCCTGGAAGTGCTGCTCGACGCCGGCGGCATCGAAGTCCATTTCCAGCACCGAACGGATCAGCATGTCCGAGCCCTTGCCGATGCGTACCGCGATCTGTTCCTGGGTGATGGGCGCCAGGCCAAACTCGGCGCGCATGCGGTTGATGCCCACGTAGAAGTCCGGCACGGTATCGAGCATGGTGCCGTCCAGGTCGATGATGACGGCGCGGATGGGGGCGTGGGGGTGGCTTTGGTGTGCGAACATAGGTGTGTGGCGGAAAATGGTCGAGGCATTTTACCGGACATCGGCGCAACGCCGGGTTCTGCTACCCTTGTTCGCCAGACGTTTCTTCCATACACTCGTCCGTTCTATCGTTCATTGTTTTCCCGGGAGCCGCAGCATGCTTGACCACCGAATCCGCAAGCTCGTCATCGTCGGCGGCGGCACCGCCGGCTGGATGGCGGCCGCATCCCTGAACGCGCAACTGGGCAGGCATTGCGAGATCACCTTGGTGGAGTCGCCCGAGATCGGCACCATCGGCGTGGGGGAGGCGACCTTGCCGACCATCCGCGACTACAACGCGTCGCTGGGCATCGACGAGGTGGACTTCGTCAAGAAAACCCAGGCCACCTTCAAGGTCGGCATCGAGTTCAAGGACTGGGGGCATGTCGGCAACCGCTTTTTCCACGGCTTCAGCGACTATGGCCCCACCATCGACGGCCGCTCGCCGCACGTGTACTGGCTGCGCCTGGCCCGCGAGTTCAACAACATGCCCGACATCGAGAACTGGTCGACCTCGGCGGTGATGGCGCGCCACCTGAAATTCGCGCCGCCCGCGCGCGGCGAAACCGGGGTCACCAACAGCTTCATCTACGGCTACCATTTCGACGCGGGCCTGTACGCGGCCTACCTGCGCGAGCGCGCGACCCGGGGTGGCGTGGCGCGCATCGAGGGCACCATCGTGAAGGTGGAGCAGCATCCCGAGACCGGCTTCGTCACCGCCCTGCAGCTCAAGGATGGACGGGTGCTGGAGGGCGACCTGTTCGTCGATTGCTCGGGTTTCCGGGGCCTGTTGATCGAGGAGACGCTCAAGACCGGCTACGATGACTGGAGCGCTTCGCTGCCATGCAATAGTGCGCTGGCGGTGCCCTGCGCACGCGTGCCGGCGCTGACGCCCTACACGCGCTCGAGCGCGAAAGCGGCCGGCTGGACCTGGCGCATTCCGCTGCAGCACCGCACCGGCAACGGCCATGTCTACAGCAACGGGTTCACCACGGACGAGGAAGCGCGCCGCGTGCTGCTCGACGGGTTGGACGGGCGTGCGTTGGACGAGCCGCGCCAGCTGCGCTTTGTGACCGGACGGCGGCGCAAGTCGTGGAACAAGAATGTGGTGGCGATGGGTCTGGCGGCCGGCTTCGTGGAGCCGCTGGAATCGACCAGCATCGCGCTGATCGAGCGCGCCATCGAAGCGCTGATCCGGCTGTTCCCGGATCGCCAGTGCCGCCCGGCGCTGGCCGACGAGTTCAACCGCTTCATGGCGCAGCGCTACGAATCCGTGCGCGACTTCATCATCCTGCACTACAAGATTACCCAGCGCGACGATTCGGAGTTCTGGCGCTACTGCGCCAACATGCCGATTCCCGACACCTTGCGTCACCAGATCGAGCTGTTCCGCGAGACCGGCCACGCCGTCATCACCGATCCGGGTGGATTCGCCGCGCCATCCTTCGTGGCCATGTTGATGGGCTTGGGCGTAATGCCCGAACGCTACGATCCGCTGGCCGACCAGCTCGACATCCGCGAGCTGCATGGCCACTTCGCCGGCCTGCGCGATGCGATCGCGACGCTGGTGGCGCGCATGCCCACGCAAAGCCAGTTCATCGCGGCGCATGTGGCCGCCGAGCCCGTGCCCGGGCTGGCGGTCTGAGCCTGTTCGGGCTCCCGCGGTTTATTTGCCGGCCTTGGCCAGTTCGGCGCGCATGGCGTCGATGACGGCCTTGTAGTCCGGCTTGCCGAAGATCGCCGAGCCGGCCACGAAGGTGTCGGCGCCCGCTTCGGCGGCGGCGGCGATATTGTCGATCTTGATGCCGCCATCGACTTCCAGCAGGATGTCGCGGCCGGATTCGTCGATCTTCTGGCGCGCCAGGGCGATTTTCTTCAGTGCGCCCGGAATGAAGGACTGGCCGCCAAAGCCCGGGTTGACCGACATGATCAGGATCATGTCGATCTTGTCCATCACGTGATCCAGGTAGTGCATCGGGGTGCCCGGGTTGAACACCAGGCCGGCCTTGCAGCCGTTGTCGCGAATCAGTTGCAGCGTGCGGTCGATGTGTTCGGAGGCTTCCGGGTGGAAGGTGATGATGTCCGCGCCCGCCTTGGCAAAATCCGGAATGATGCGATCGACCGGCTTGACCATCAGGTGCACGTCGATCGGCACATGCACGTGCGGACGGATGGCCTGGCAGACCAGCGGGCCGATGGTCAGGTTGGGAACATAATGGTTGTCCATGACGTCAAAGTGGATGATGTCGGCGCCGGCGGCGACGACATTCCTGACTTCCTCGCCCAGGCGGGCGAAGTCGGCGGACAGGATGCTGGGGGCTATGCGGAAAGTAGTCATGGGAGAGGTGAAAATAGTTATTGCATTAAATAAAGATGCGCTATTTTACGCTGTCATTCCCGCTGGTCCGCCCGCTGCCTCGCCTCATGCCTGAATTTGCGCTGCGATGTATGATGCTGACAACGCCGGGACGGCGCTCGCTGGCCGTATGCGCAGGCCGGGGCCGCTCCTTCGCTCCCACTCATGCAGGCACACCGAACAAGAAGGAAAACTGATGCCCGTTTACGACATGGCGGTTACCGTCAGGACGCAATACCTGCCGGAACAATCCGACCCCAGCCGGACCAACTACGTATTCACTTATTCGATCACGATCCGCAACACCGGCACCATTGCCGCCCAGCTGATTTCGCGCCACTGGGTCATTACCGACGCCAACAATCACGTCGATGAAGTGCGTGGCCTGGGCGTGGTCGGCCACCAGCCGCTGCTGCAGCCGGGCGAGCAGTTCGAATACACCAGCGGCACCCAGCTGGCCACCCCGCAGGGCTCGATGGTGGGCGAGTATTTCTGCGTGGCCGAAGACGGCCACCAGTTCGAGGTCAAGATTCCGGAATTCGTGCTATCGCTGCCGCGCACGCTGCACTGATCAGTCACCGTCACGCCTGGCATCGGACTGCTCGTCCGTGCCGCGCGGAAGTGGTTGCGGTGGATGGCTAGGCTTTTTGCCGGAGTACATGGTCCACCACACAATGAATACGAGCAGGAACAGCGCCACGCCTGCCTCCACGAACAAAATCCACATCGTCGGTCCTTTGTCTGTAATGTTGCCTATGCCATCAATGTCACCCACACGCCGCAGTCTACTCGTTTCGGTCGGCATCGTCGCCATGACGCTGGCCGCCTGTACCACGCCGCCGCCGCCGCAGCCGCCGGTCGTGGTGATGCCGCCGCCCGTGCTGCCCCAGCCGGTGCCGGCCACGCCACCGGCGCCACCGGCGCCCCTGTTGACGCCGACGACCTATGACGCCCTGCCGGGCTGGCTGGAGGACGACCAGCGTGCAGCCTGGCCGGCCTTGCTGCGCTCGTGCAAGGCGCGCGCCAGCCGGGCCGAATGGACGCAAGCCTGCGCCGCCGCCAGCGGCGTGGATGCCGGCGACCAGGCCGCTGTGCGCAGCTATTTTGAAACCTGGTTCGTGCCCAGCCAGGTGCGCGCGGCGGACGGCTCGGATGTTGGCCTCATCACCGGCTATTACGAAGCCATGCTGCACGGGTCGCGCAGGCGCGCAGGCGCTTACCAGACCCCGCTGTACAAGGTGCCGGACGACTTGCTCGAGATCGACCTAGGCAGCGTGTATCCCGAGCTGAAGAACCGCCGCCTGCGCGGGCGCCTGGCCGGCAAGAAGGTAGTGCCGTATGCCAGCCGCGAAGAAAT